>CAYNRS010000121.1:0-5961 GCA_964399565.1 uncultured Ignavibacteriaceae bacterium | reverse complement strand
CAGCCCCTCCCGTGGAGGCGAAAATGATCCTTTTGACGCCATGAAGCCTCGCCTGCTCAAAGAGGTTGAGGCCGCCCAACACGTTGACCGAAGCATCGAACTTCGGGTCCGCGACTGATTGCCGGACATCCATCTGCGCCGCATGATGATTGATGACATCGATCCGCTCTTTGTCGAAAACGTGTGTCAACTCCCCGTCACGAATGTCGACTTCAAAAAACTTTGCCTTCGGGTTGAGATTGTCCCTGGAACCAGTGGAGAGATTGTCGACCACGATAACATTGTGCCCCAATCGCAGATACTCATCGACAACGTGAGACCCTATGAACCCGGCACCGCCGGTGACGAGAATGTTCATCGCGTTTCCACGGCCGCTTTTTTTTGCATAAATGCACGATTTGCAATATCGCGTCGAAAATGGGCGCCCTCGAAACTGATTTTTTCGACCGCCCGATAAGATTTTTCGACCGCTGCCGCGAGGTCACCGCTTTTTTCAACGGCCGTCACACCCAAGACTCTGCCCCCGGAACTGAGGATTTTTCCACCATAGTGTTTTGTACCTGCATGGAAGATAATGGTATCATCCTGATTCGACGCCTCACTGAGGCCTTTGATTTCTTTTCCCGCTTCGTAGTGGTCAGGATAACCTTTGGAAGCCATGACAACGCAGACTGACGAAGCTGAAGAGACGGCTGCAGATTTCGAATCGAGGTTTCTCTTCGCGACGCTGAGGAGAATCTCAGCGAAATCTCCCTCCATCAATGGAATGACCGCTTGCGTTTCCGGGTCGCCAAACCTGCAATTGTATTCCAGGACCTTGACTCCTTCATCCGTCAACATGAGTCCACAGTATAAACATCCCCGGTACGGAGCGTTGAGTTTTCTCATCCCCTCTAGTGTGGGAATCACCACCTGATCCACAATGCGTTGCCTTATTTCCTCCGTTACAACAGGAGCCGGGGCGTAAGCGCCCATGCCTCCAGTGTTCTTCCCTTTGTCGCCGTCGAGAATCCTCTTATGGTCTTGCGCTGGTGCCAGTGTCGAAAAATTCGAGCCATCCGTCAACACAAATAATGACGCTTCTTCTCCTTGAAGAAACTCCTCGATGATAACCTGTTCACCGGCAACCCCAAACACCTTGTCGTAAAGCATGGATTGCACAGCGTCGACGGCTTGCTGCTTTGTCTGGCAGATGATGACTCCTTTCCCCGCGGCAAGCCCGTCTGCTTTCACGACAACAGGGAGTCGGAGCGTTTCGATGAACGAATCAGCCTCGTGAATCTCTGAAATCGAAAACCGTCTGTAATTGGCTGTTGGAATTCCGTTCTTCTTCATGAAGTCCTTGGCAAACACCTTGCTCCCTTCCAATCTCGCCGCTGCTTGCGAAGGTCCAAAGATTTCGAGTCCTTGCGACGTAAACGCGTCTGCAATTCCGTCGGTAAGTGGTTGTTCGGGCCCAACCACTGTCAGGCCGATCCTTTCCTGCCGGGCAAACGTCATAAGTGAATTGATGTCGTTCTGTTTAATGGGAACAAGTTCGGCAACCTGAGAAATCCCGGCATTCCCCGGCGCGCAATAAAGCCTCTCTACGCTCGGGCTTCTTCTCAGCTTCCAGGCAAGCGCGTGTTCCCTTCCCCCCGAACCGATGATCAGGACATTCATCGCCGGTCTTCCTCCAGCTTGACGAATGCATTCTTGTCATAGTCCATGAGAGACTCAAACTGTTTTGCGAGCTCCCCCGTAAGTGCCAATCTGTTAAAACGATTGGCAAATTCCTCCGTCACTTTTGGAAGCTTCTTCTTCTCGAACAACGAGAACAGTTCGAGAAGAGTGTGCTCATGAGCCTGGGCATCTCTTGGTGAAACGAAGAACGCCGCCTTGCTTTCCTCGAGAAACTGCTTTGTATAACCATCGACGATCGACGCAAAAATTGTCTTTCGCGAACCGATATACTCGTATAATTTTCCCGGACTGGAACAATCGTCATCCATGATGAACCACAGCACGTCGGCTGATTGCAGTTGTTTCACGCATTCCCGATGGTCGAGATAGCCGACCAACGAGACTTCATTTTGCAGTCCGAGTTTCTTCACGAGTTTTCGCTCACTTTCGCGTGTATTCCCAACAAAAGAGACTGCGAACCTCCCCCGCAGCGCGGGTTGTCTTTGAAGCACGGCAGCCAAAGCATGAAGCAACACCGACGGACTTCGGCCCCCATAGAAGGTTCCTGCGTGAACAATGTGCATCACGCCCGGCCTGGAACTTCTCTCCTTCGATGAAAAGTCTTCTTCATCAAACCCTTGCGTAATGAGGTCGACATCATGGTATCCGAGGAAGCGATACCGCTTCAGGAGGCCCTCTTTCACCCTCCGATGCGTGGCAATAATTCTGTATGATGCCTTGACGACGCGCTTTTCGAGCCGGCGATGGAGAAATGTATGGAGTGGGGTTGGAAAATACTTGAATGGATACTCCAACCATGAGTCCCGGTAGTCGAGAACCAGCGGAAGTCCAAATTCCTTTTTCAGTTCTTCGCCAATCAAAAAATCCGTTTGCGGCGGAGCCGTCGCAAAAACGAGCTCGAAGCGTTCCTTTTGAAGCAACTCTCTGGCAACTTTCAACGCCCTGCGTTTCCAGCCGATTTTTGTGTCTGGAATCAGGAACGTATCCCCAAAGAACTGCAGAACTTTTCTGGCCCATTCCGGCGGCATTCGAACGACGCCCTTTTTCCTGAAGAGTCTGTTTGCATCGAATGAACCCGTCCGCACAATCCGCACGCCGGCCTCTTCGACCTCCTGAAGAAGCGAATTGTCCAGAGCAAAGTACCCCGTCGCTTCAACGGTGAGGACTGTCGGTTTCCAGCCGAACTTCGGCAGAAATTTGGCAAACTTGACTGTCCGCTGCACTCCGCTCAACCCCATGGGCGGGAAGTAGTATGCGATCATCAGAACTTTGCGGAAGGGGTCCGTCATACAATGACGAGCTCTTTTCGAGAACGATTCAACACCTCACACGATCCATTCCGTATGACAACGTCGTCTTCGATCCTCACTCCGCCAGTGCCGGGCACATAGATTCCCGGCTCGACGGTCACAACATTGTTTTCTTTCAGGATGTCCTTGCTCAGCCGTGAGATCCTGGGCAGTTCATGTACCTCGTGACCCAGGCCATGACCGAGCGAATGCGTAAAATATTTCCCGTACCCTTGAGAAACGATGTGTTTGCGTGCGACTCTATCGAGTGATTTTGCCGGCAAACCGCTCCGGGCTGAAGCAATCGCTCTTTCCTGAGCCTGCCTCACAACTTCGTAGATCTTTCTCATTTCTCCGGACGGTCGACCGACACTGATTGTGCGCGTAAGGTCGCTGTTGTATCCTTTTACCCGGCAGCCAAAATCCAGTGTCACCATTTCCCCCTTTTGAATTTTCTTTTGCGTGGCTCTTGCATGAGGAAAGGCACCCCGCTTTCCACTGGCCACAATCGGCTCAAAAGCATCGGCATCGGCGCCGGACGTTCGCTGCAAATAGCTAATCTCCGCTGCGATCTCACTTTCTGTGATACCTTCGCGGACAACATCGAGAAGTTTCTCGAACACCTTGTCGGTTATGGAAACTGCTTCTTTGATCGCCGCTATTTCCGCGCGGTCTTTCACAGCTGCAATTTCTTCAATGACCAACGATGTCGGCACAAACGTGTTTCCGGTGAAAGTCCTGCGAAGACCGTGGAGCTCGGAAACAGTCAGATATTGAGATTCAAAACCGACACGCTCGTTTTTGGCAAAAGCGCGTTTCTTGTGCATCGCGTCGAACAGACTTCCAGCCGAAATAACGATGCGAAATCCTTGGGTCTCGAGGAGCGCCTGAGATTTGTATCGCCCGTCAGAAAAGAAGAACTGTCCGTCGGAGCGAATAACGCAGACGCCATGAGAGCCGGAAAAACCTGTGAGGTACTGAACGTGGGGAAGATGCGTGACAACAAGGGCGTGTAAACGACGATCGGAAAGTCTGCGCCTAACCTCATCGAGCCGTCGTGCAGTCATTCGGAGGGCGGCTTAAAAATGGTAATTCGGGGCTTCCTTTGTAACCGTGATATCATGCGGGTGACTTTCCCGCAACCCGGCCTCAGTCATCCGAACAAATTGTGCTTTCTTTTTCAACTCTGCGATGGTCCTGCAGCCGCAATATCCCATCGCGGCGCGAAGACCTCCGATCATTTGATGCACGGTGTCGCTCAAATTTCCCTTGTATGGCACACGACCCTCGATTCCTTCGGGCACGAGTTTTGGCAAATCATCCTCGACGTCCTGAAAGTACCGATCACGACTGCCTTGTTTCATTGCTTCCAGCGAGCCCATACCCCTGTACACCTTGTAGCTGCGTCCTTCAAAAAGGACCTTTTCACCCGGGCTTTCCTCAACTCCCGCAAACAAACCGCCGATCATAATTGAATCAGCACCGGCTGCGATTGCTTTTGCAATGTCTCCTGTTTGCTTGATGCCGCCATCTGCAATCAAAGGAACTTTGTATTTCTGAGCGACCCTGGCGCATTCCATAATCGCGGTGACTTGCGGGACGCCGACGCCGGCAATGATTCTTGTTGTACAAATCGATCCTGGTCCGATGCCCACCTTCACGCCGTCGGCACCGGCTTTGATGACTTCTTTTGCAGCTTCCACCGTGCCAACATTACCTGCTATCAGTTCAATATTCGATTTTGACCTTATCTTCTTCAACATTTCGAGAACGCCGTGCGAATGACCGTGGGCTGTATCGACGACGACAACATCCACGCCAGCTTCGGCAAGTGCAGCGACTCTCTCCAGCGTATCTGAAGTAACACCGACAGCGGCGCCCACGCGCAAACGGCCAAGCTTGTCTTTGGACGCACTCGGGTGCTTCTTCTTCTTCTGAATGTCCTTAAACGTGATTAGGCCTTTCAGCTTCCCGTTCCTGTCGACAACAGGAAGTTTTTCAATCCGATGTTTCTGAAGAATGACTTCCGCTTCCTCAAGCGTTGTACCCGCGGGGGCAGTGATGAGACTCCCGTTGGTCATGACTTTGGATACTTTCAGGTCAAGATTCGGTTCGAACCGCAGGTCACGGTTGGTGAGAATGCCGACCAGACTCTCCTGCTGCACGATAGGGATGCCGGAGATGCTGTACTTCCTCATCACTTCAAGAGCTTGACCCACCGTGCTTTCCGGACTCAACGTGATCGGATCCCGGATCATTCCGCTTTCTGAGCGCTTGACACGGTCAACTTCGTGAGCCTGCTGGTCGATCGAAAGGTTCTTGTGGATGATCCCGATTCCGCCTTCGCGGGCAAGGGCAATGGCCATCTCGGACTCTGTCACCGTATCCATTGCTGCGCTGATAAGAGGTATGTTCAGCTCGATGTGACGTGTGAGCCGTGTCCTGACATCCGCGTCGCGCGGAAGGACCTGTGATTTCGCTGGAAGCAACAACACATCGTCATACGTTACCGCTTCACCGACAATTTTTTTGAATGCCATAATATTGTTATGTATACGCGGGGATTCCCGTTATATCTTCGCCGATGATAAGCGTATGGATATCATGCGTGCCTTCGTACGTTTTCACGGACTCAAGGTTTGCCATGTGTCGCATGACCGGATATTCGTCCAGGATGCCGTTTGCGCCATGAATATCCCGAGCAATACGGGCAATTTCCAGGGCGTGATACACGTTGTTTCGTTTTGCCATGGACACGTGCGTGAATTTTAGTTTCCCCGAGTCCTTGAGACGTCCCAGTTGCAGGCATAAAAGCTGAGCTTTCGTGATCTCAGTAACCATGTAAACCAGTTTTTCCTGAATCAATTGGAACGACGCGATAGGCTTGTCGAATTGAATGCGGGACTTAGCATAGTTTAACGCACTGCTGTAGCATGCCATTGCGGAGCCGATAGCTCCCCAGGCAATTCCATAACGAGCTTGAGAGAGA
>CAYNRS010000120.1:0-5983 GCA_964399565.1 uncultured Ignavibacteriaceae bacterium | reverse complement strand
GAAACCGGCTGGAGAGATGACGTCTATTAAAGACCTCTCTGCGACTCTCGGCATACCACGGCATTTCATCGGAAAGATTCTCCAGGACCTCACGTACAAAGGCTTGTTGACGTCGCAAAAAGGCCCGTCCGGAGGATTCACTCTGGCCTTGCCGTCAAAGGACATTACCTTCTTTCACATTGTCGAAGCGATCGATGGCGTGGCTTTCACGAACGAGTGCCTGATGGGGTTCCCGGAGTGCTCGGAAAAAAATCCGTGCCCGGTTCATCATCACTGGTCGGGTTTGCGGGACGGCATTTACAGCATGCTTGTCAATAAAAGCGTCTGTGAAATGGCAAAAGAGATGAAAAAGCCGGAGTACTGGTCGGTTGCCGGTTGAATTTTTTTGGACCTATTTCAGAGCAAATTATCTGATATGAGTTTATCGATTGAACAAGAGGCTGTTGAACGTTTTACCGACAAAGGATGGTCGGTCGCGCTTACGACGACTCCAGCATTGCAGAAGAAAAAAGTTAAGAAGATCCCCCTGGAGCTTCGACGCGTGCGGCCGCGATTTTCTCTCTATCCTGTCTGGCATCAGAGGTTTCTGGCAAGGCTGAGAGACGATTCACAGTTTCTCAGGTCGGGTGTGCAATTTGCGTTCATTTTGCTTTGCGTATGGATCGGCGTCGAGTTCCACCTGTTTATGGAGTGGGGAGCATCAAACGGAAGCGAGCCGTTCTCTTCCCGGCCTCCCGGCGTTGAAGGATTCCTGCCCATCAGCGCCCTCATGAGCCTGAAGTACTGGATAGTGACAGGCATTATCAACGGGGTGCATCCGTCAGGGATGTTTATCCTGCTTGCCATTATTGCCACCGGGCTGTTTCTCAAAAAAGCTTTCTGCAGCTGGCTGTGTCCCATCGGAACGTTGAGTGAATCCTTGTGGATGCTCGGGAAAAAAATCTTCAAGAAGAATTTCACCGTCAATCGCTGGCTCGACTATCCGTTGCGTTCCCTGAAGTATCTCCTGTTGCTCTTCTTTGTCTCGGCGATCCTGCAAATGAACATTACGGCCCTCGAGAGTTTTATCTCTAGCCCTTACAACAAAGTTGCCGACATCAAGATGTATTTGTTTTTTGCAAACATCGACTCATTTGCAGTATGGACAATTCTCATTCTCGTGGCCCTGTCTGTTGTCATCAAGAATTTCTGGTGTCGCTATTTATGCCCCTACGGTGCATTGCTGGGGTTCCTGAGTTTCCTCAGTCCTTTGAAAATTACGAGAAACAAGTCCACCTGTGTTGACTGCGAGTTGTGCACGAAAGTTTGTCCTGCAAACATTAAGGTGCACAAGGTTGGCCGCGTGCGGAGCGACGAGTGTATGAGTTGCTTTGCCTGTGTCGAGGTATGCCCGGTCAAGGACACCTTGAACATGAAATTGTCAAAAAAGACTGGCCCGGTTCCTTTCTGGGTGTTCGGTGGACTTGTCGCGGGCACCTTTGTCGCTATCACTGGACTGGCAATGTTAACGGGGAAATGGCAGAACGAGATCAGCAAAGAAGAGTATCACCGCCGGTTCCAGCAGCTGGACGCGCCGACATATCAACACAATCGAGGGAGTGTACCCGACTATGGACCCAACGATTAAGCTTTCAGAAAACCGCGAGCAAACAGTCGCAGGGTTTTACAATGCACTCGCAGAGGACTATGACCTCATGACGGATTTTGCCGGAAGGTTCGTGCGCGAGAAGCCTTTTTTTCACATGCTCATCGACCGACACAAAGTGTCCTCCGCTCTTGATGCCGGTTGCGGAACGGGGTTCCATTCCTTGCTTCTGACGCAGCTGGGAGTAAAGGTGACCGCTGTGGATGCGTCTCAGGAGATGGTAAAGCGCTTGCAGCTTCATGCGGACGAAATGAAGCTGAACGTCAATGGCCTCATTGCGACCTTCGAAGATTTACCGGACGTGGTCACTGAAAAGTTCGATCTCGTTCTTTGTATGGGAAATTCTCTTGCACACATACTGACCGAGCAAAGCATGTTCGTCGTCCTCAAGAACTTCCGACGTCTGCTCAAGGAGAAGGGACTCCTGTTTGTACAAAACCTTAATTACGACCGGATCCTCCACCGACAGGAACACATACAAAGCAAGAGAGTCACTACTTCGAAAACATTTATCAGGTCGTACGAATTTCGCGACCGGAAGATACTCTTCAACCTTGAAACGCTTGACACATCGCGTTCTACGAGCGGCAGGCTCCAAACCATTCCACTTCGGCCATGGCTGCGTGAAGAGCTCGACGCGATTCTTCAAAAGGTGGCGTTTGAGAACATGCATTTCTATGGAGATATCGCTCTCCGGGAATTCGAGCCACAGGATTCAAAAGACCTTGTTGTTATTGCGCAAAAGGGCTTTGAGCGGCAACGCCAGGGGATAAACGATACGGAAAAAAATACTTGACACGAAATCGAGGAACCCCTATATTTTAGACAAACAGGTCTAATTATCTAATTACTGTGTCCCTTATCTTCAGTAAATCCTGCGAATACGCGCTTCAAGCATCACTTTTTCTTGCCCAACAGCCCCAAAACGAGCATCTGCTTCTGCGGGAAATCTCTGAAAGCCTCGACATTCCTCACCATTTTCTCAGCAAGGTTCTTCAAACGCTGACGCGGGCTGATATTATCGCTTCCTCCAAAGGCGCCAACGGTGGTTTCGCGCTCGCCCGACCCGCGAAGGATATCCATTTGATTGAAATTGTGCGCGCCGTCGACGGCGAGAAGTTTCTCGAAGAATGCGTGATCGGTTTTCCCGGCTGCGGGGACAAGAATCCGTGCCCCGTCCACTATCAATGGAAGCGCGCGAAGGAAATTATCTTTGCCATGCTCCATAAGAAGACTCTGGCGGAGCTCGGCAAGGGACTCGAACCGAAACTTGACCTCATAGCTCAATTATCAGGCTGACAAGCGCCTACGTCGCTATGTTCTCTCAGTATCAATAAAGAAGGGAACTCCACAATGCGAAAAATAAACCGTCGTGATTTCCTCGGAACATCAGGAAAAGGACTGGTCGGTGGGACGATTCTTGGGAGTATGCTTGACCTCGACTTGCTCCAGTTCGTGCGAAAAGTAGACAATCCACTTGCATTCTATCCGAATCGGGACTGGGAAAAAGTCTACCGCGATCAATATCGTTACGACCGCACGTTTACCTACATCTGCGCTCCCAACGACACTCATAATTGCAGACTCCGCGCATTTGTTCGCAATGGGGTTGTCGTCCGCATTGAACAGAATTACGACGCCACGGATGTCACGGATGTCTACGGCAATACCATACCTCCGTCGTGGAATCCCCGCGGATGTTTGAAGGGCTTTACGTATGTTCGTCGCATGTACGGACCTTATCGCGTGAAGTACCCCATGATTCGGAAAGGCTGGAAGGAATGGGCTGACGCTGGTTTTCCGACAGAGAGTACGGGAGTTCCCGATAAGAAATACTTCATGCGCGGTGAGGATGGTTGGCTCAAAGCAAGCTGGGATGAGATCTCAACGTATGCCGCAAAAGGCTTGCTGCATGTGATGGAAAAATATGAGGGTGAGAGTGGAGCGGGAAAACTGAAGCTTCAGGGTTATCCGGAAGAAATGATTGAAGCGATGCATGGGAGCGGAGGTCAGGTTCTTAAGATTCGGCCGGGAATGTCTTTACACGGCGTCCTCCGTATTCAAGCGCTGAAGCGATTTGCGAACATGCTTGCTCTCCATGATGAGGAAGAAGCAAAAAAACATCATCGCGAGCCTTATGGGGCCCGTTCATGGACAAACTACGACTGGCATGGAGACCTGCCGCCGGGCCATCCCATGGTGACCGGCATTCAAACGCACGACGATGACCATAACAATTTCCGTCACGCGAGGCTCTTCATCATTCAGGGTGTCAACTTTGTCGAAAACAAGATGTCGGATGCCCACTGGTGGATCGAGACGATGGAACGGGGCGGAAAGATTGTTGTGATAGCTCCGGAGTACAGTCCTTCCTCGCAAAAAGCCGACTATTGGATTCCCATTCGGCCGGGAACCGACACGGCACTCCAACTTGGCGTGACGAACGTGTTGTTCAAAGAAAAACTCTATGACGCGCTCTTTGTTAAGAGATTCACGGACATGCCGTTGCTGGTCCGCATGGATACACTGAAACTCCTCCGTGCCTCGGATGTTTTCAAACAATACAAGAATCAGGAATTGAAAGGTTATAGTGTCCAAGTGCAAAAAATTGACCCTGAAGCGCGTGAACGGTGGGGAGATTTTGTCCTGTGGGATGCCAAGTCAAAGAAGCCCATCGCGGTGACGCGAGAGGATGTTGGAAAATACATGGATGAGAAAGAAGCTGATCCGGCGCTCGAGGGAAGTTTCACAATTAAAGATGCAAAAGGGAAACAACTGAAAGTAAAAACGGTTTTTCAACTGTACAAAGAACTCTGCGCGGAGTATGACCTGGACACCACGGTCGATATCACGGGTTCTCCGAAAGAACTCATCGTTCGTCTTGCTCGGGACCTGGCGAACATCAAACCGGCCGCAGTTCACACGGGAGAGGGCATCAACCATTACTTCCATTGTGACCTCACGACGCGCGGAACATTTCTCTGGATGGCGCTCACCGGAAATATCGGCAAGCCCGGCTCTGGCGTGGGTCATTGGGCGGGGAATTACAAATTCTGCGTCTTTGACGGATTACCGAAATTCAACGCTGAAGATCCGTTCAACATGAATCTCGACGCCAGCGCGCATGGATTAGACGTCAAAAACAAAAAGTACTATAAGCCTGAGAATCCGTGTTATTGGAATTACGAGGATCTGCCGCTTGCTGTCAAAACAAAAAGCGGACGCAAGGTTTTCACGGGCAAGACACACATGCCAACGCCGACAAAAGTTGAGTGGACTGCCAACGTGAATCTGCTGAACAACGCCAAATGGGCGTACAACATGGCAAAGAATGTCGACTCAAAAGTGGAGATGATTTGCATCAACGAAATGGAGTGGACAGGGAGCTGTGAGTTTGCTGATTTGGTGTTTCCTGCGGAATGCTGGGCAGAGTTGACACTTCCCGACATGACGGCATCGTGCTCTAATCCGTTTCTTCAAGCATGGAAAGGTGGAGTGAAGCCAATCTTTGACAACCGCAATGATGCTCGCATCATGGCAGCGGTTGCGGAGAAGCTTTCAGATCTGACAGGAGATCGGCGCTACCGCGAATTCTTCAAGTTCATCCTTGAGGGAAGGTCGGAAGTATATCTGCAGCGAGTTCTTGATGCAGGCACCACGACGAGCGGATACAAAATCGATGAACTGCTGAAAAAGGATGCCGCAGCCCTCATGATGTTCCGAACCTATCCTCGCATTCCCGGCTGGGAACAGATCCACGAGTCGAAGCCCTTCTACAACAAGACTGGTCGGATCGAGTTCTACCGCGAGGAAGACGAATTCATTGAGTATGGTGAGAACCTCATTGTGCATCGCGAGCCAGTTGAAGCGACGCCCTATCTTCCTAATGTCATCGTCGCTTCACATTCAGCCATCCGGCCTCAGAATTATGGCCTTCCACAGAACCATCCTGGAGCGGACGAGCGCTCAGTGAATAACGTCAAGATGCCATGGAAGAAAGTGAAGCAAACGCGGAGTTTCCTGTGGCAGCAGGGATATCGATTCTGGTGTCTGACGCCTAAGTCCCGTCATACAAATCATTCTTCCTGGGCTGTGACAGATTGGAACTTCATCTGGAGCAGCAATTTTGGCGACCCCTACCGAACGGATAAGAGAATGCCTGGCGTTGGCGAGCATCAAATCAACATGAATCCCGATGACGCCAAGGAGCTCGGCATCAAGGATGGTGACTATGTGTACGTCGACGCCAATCCTGCGGACCGGCCGTACAAAGGCTGGAGCCCCGATGATCCTTTCTACAAGGTGTCCAGATTGATGCTGCGAGTGAAATACAATCCG
>CAYNRS010000119.1:0-6004 GCA_964399565.1 uncultured Ignavibacteriaceae bacterium | reverse complement strand
AGGATTTTCTTGAAACGAGTAATGTCAACATGAGTCTTGGTCGGTGTATGACTTCGCTTGAAGTTAATGGTAGAAGACCCATTTGCGTCATCGGCTCACAGATCGCAGAGGGGCTGTTCCCCAGCGAGAACCCGTTGGGGAAAGTCATCAAAGTTGGTGGGTTTCCCTATCGTGTACTTGGAGTGCTCGAGCGTCAGGGTTCTTTCCTCGGCATGGCCACTTTGGATAACCGCGTTTATGTTCCGATAACGAGGTTTTACAAAGAATTTCGGTCGATGCGCGGTGGCGGATTGTCAATAATGGTGAAGGCGGCCAGCATTGCAGAACTTGAAGAAACAAAAGAAGAAGTACGGGGCATCATGCGCAAGGCAAGAAAATTAAGTCCGAAAAAAGCTGATGATTTTGCAATCAATCAACAGGAAATCTTCGTCAACTTCTTCAACCAGATTGGCGGAGTTATTGCAGCTGTTGGATTGTTTATCACGGGCCTCTCTTTATTTGTTGGCGGTATTGGAATTATGAATATCATGTTCGTTTCCGTGACTGAGCGGACGAAGGAAATTGGCATTCGAAAGGCAATCGGGGCTCCGCGCCGAAGCATCCTCTTTCAGTTCCTTATGGAGGCAGCGTCCCTTTGTCTGATGGGAGGGGTTATCGGGATTGTGATCGCTTTTCCGCTAAGTCTGATTATTGATCAGGTGCTTCCGACAGCAATGCCCGTGAGTATTGTTGTGATAGCGCTTCTCGTCTCGGTTCTCGTGGGAGTTATTTCCGGCTTTCTCCCGGCCTATCGCGCATCACGGATGGATCCGGTTGACGCACTCAGGTATGAATAAAGGCTTCTCATGGAATTTGGCGAAATCGTAAGAATATCCCTTAGCGCGATTCGAGCCAACAAACTTCGTTCAGTGCTCACGCTCCTCGGCATCGTTGTAGGAGTTTTCTCGATTATTGGTGTCATGACTGCGGTGGACGTGCTGCAGAACAGTATCGAGAGCGGAATGAGCAACCTGGGCGCCCACACGTTCCAAATCCAGAAATTCCCAGTGATGGCAAGTCGCCAACAGTGGTTGAAGGCCCGCAATCGTAAAGACATCACCTACGCGCAGGCCTCAAAAGTGGAGGATCGTATTACCACGGCGATGTTTGTGGGGATCGAGGCTTTTGACCAGGGAAATGTTGTCCAGGCTCTCACGGGTGAAAAAACCAATCCCAATGTCATGGTCTTTGGAGAGACTCCGAACGGGATTCCAACCAACAACTGGACGATTCGTGAAGGCAGATCGATTTCGAACGACGATTTCAGGAATGGTCACAGGGTTGTGATTCTCGCCCGTGATATTGTATCAAAAGTTTTTCCGCGCGGCAATGCTGTCGGTTCAGAAGTAAAAATCAACGGGGTGCGTTACTCTGTTATTGGTACCTTCGAACCGAAAGGTGCTTCTCTCGGCGGGCCGAATGAAAACTATGTGGCAATTCCCTTGAGCGCCTACCAAGAACAATTCGGAACGCGTCGGTCGCTGAATATCATGATTAAGGCCAAATCTCCGGAGGTCTATGAGGATTGTCTTGAGGAAGCCCGAATGATCCTCAGAACAATCAGGAAAGTTCCGCCCGGTGGAGAGGATGATTTTTCGATATTTTCAAACGACTCGATGATCGAGCAATTCAACAACTTCACTCAATACGTCAAGTTAGGAGTCGGGTTTATCAGCTTTGTCTCCCTGTTGGCCGCCGGGGTGGGGATAATGAACATCATGCTCGTGTCGGTATCGGAACGGATAAAGGAGATTGGAATCAGAAAAGCGATAGGAGCGAGAAAAAAGAATATCCTCAGTCAGTTCTTGACGGAAGCCATCGTGTTGTGTCAGATAGGAGGGATCATCGGCATCCTCATTGGAATTCTCATGGGGAATCTTGTCGCCGTTTTGTTTAACGTTCCTCCGGTGTTTCCTCTTGACTGGGCGATTCTCGGTTTCGTGATTTGTTCGCTCGTGGGCGTGATCTTCGGCGTGTATCCTGCGTGGAAGGCGGCAAATCTCGATCCGATTGAAGCGTTGAGGTACGAATGAGGAGTTCGGAGTGCGGAGTGCTGGATGGGGAGTGAAAGGTCATTTTCTGCCTCGTTTCGCTGTTTTGATTGAAGCAATCGTAATCGACAGAATCTCGTCAGCCTCCCTCAAAGCTAAATTCAATTGATTGTCGTTCTTCTGTCCCGATTCTAGAAGTAATTCCAACCAGTAAGCAGTTTCATCAGCTTCCTCCTCCACGGTTCCCATCTTTGAAATAAAGTCAGCTCGCGACTTAGCTCTACACCCCGCTCGGTAATTTGCTCCCACTGAAGTGGCGCTTCTCAGCAATTGATTGCCGATAATATTGCACACCTTATTGTTTGGTAACGATTCGACAAGGTGAATGATTTGCAAAGCAAACGATTTTGTTCTTTTCTTTAAGTTCTCATAATCCATTGCTTCTCCGAAGATTCTTATTCCCATCTGCACTCAGCACTCCTCATTCCGCACTCTATTCACGCTTTCATTCTCTTTCCCTTTTCTTCCTCTGAAAATACCCATCCCGCCAGTTTCCCCGGGTCGATATCTTCGAAATTATTCCAGTATGCCTTAGAACGGAAGTAGCGCGACGATGTCTCGCCTTTTGGAATAAGCTCAGTGTCGTTCATGATTCTGTGGAAACGGTGTTTCCACAGATCCATGTTCTTCGTTCGCAGGTCCACCCACCCATCATGCGTCCATGCGTCGAGAGATTTTCCGGTAATGCTCAATTCGTTTTCCCCGCGGTAGGGAGGAATCTTCAATTCTTTTCCGCGAAGAAGGGTCTTTCCATCCGACAACAGAACTGGAATTCCTATCGAGATAATTTGAGATCGAAGCTGCGGCTGTGATCGAACCAGTTCTTCAAGCCTGGCAGACATTTCTTTCGACGTGGCCGACACCGCTCTTTTCATCTTCTGATATACCAATTGTAATAAGTAGCATTCATACAGAAGTTTGGACAATCGTGGCGGCCCAAGAATCTCAAAAGCAATGCTCCTGACCCCGTGTTTTTCCTCGAGCGACTGAAGCTGTTTCAGTGCCTGTTCAAACATGAATCCGGCACGATAGGTTGGATTCAGCGTTGCATTGTCAAGAGCATTAATGATATCGTGCCCCGTGTTACCGCCTTTGATCTCGTACACGACGGATTCGGCGATTTCTTCCGGTGTTACATATTCCATCTGACCTGGTGTTGATATTGCCTCAAACTCGGCTCTCGAGAACGTTCCGTTCTCTCCCGTATCAATAAACACGGAACGAAGAGTCTGATCGAGCGGTTTCCAATTGGCAGCATCGGTTTTGAGTTTCAACGTGCCTTTTAGCTGGACGGCGTTCTCAACAGGACAATCGAAGAGCTCAATGGGTTTTCCGCGCTTTCTGATTTCGCCGTAACCGATTCTTTTCCACGCAATTGCCGCCGTTGGTTTGATTTCTTTTGTAATCGGCGCGTCGGGTGTGCGGCCCATGAGAAACAGAAGCATTGTATGAGCCCCCGCAACGGAAGATTTCCCGAGGAGCACAGAGGAAGGGCGCTCTTCACTGTGTGTATAAGGGATGTTGAGCCCCATACCTCCGGTTCCGCTTGTACCGATTTTCACATAAATGCGAGTCCCGACTTTTTGCATGGACCGGTACAAAAGCTGCACATGCCGAATGAGTTGAGGAGTGTACTGCGTGGCTAGAAGCCGTTCGGTGGCCTGTTTGATTGAATCGCTGCTGCCGCTCTTCAATTCTTTGCGCACCTCGCGGGCGACGTTGAAGAGGTCCTGATAAGCGATAGCTGTTGCGGAATTGATGCAATCGATGACAATTTCAGGTTTGTATGCCTTCAGCAATTGATAAATAGCGGATCGCTCGAGGACCTCGGTAGAGAATTCATCCAAAAGGTCGTCGATGAGCATGGCACGCGCGGCATTTGTCCGAAGGATTTCTTCCCGGGGTGTATCTTTCATCGAATGGCGGACGAAGATGTTTCCCCACCACGCCTGAAAAAAGTTACTCCCGGCACGAGGGAATTCCTTTTTCAGAGTCTGAACCGCATCCTTCGCTTCTGATTCGAGCAAGGAAGTTACAATAATACGTTTCGGGTGCTGTTCGACGAGTTTTCGGCATATTGCCGAACCGACGAGTCCCCAACCCCCAAGAACAACCACGGTTTTTTTCTGAATATCCATTGAGTTTACACGTTAATAGTTGGCGAGGTCAGATGTATTTCTGCTACTTTGGCACAACAGTGTCATACCAAAACTTCTTGTCTCGGCTTCCCAGTTCGTCGATGTGCACGTGCTTTGCTTCGGTGTACTCCTTGAGGCCGTCCATCCCAAACTCTCGGCCGATTCCGCTTTGTTTGTATCCTCCAAACGGAGCTTTTTCGCTGATCAAATGCCATTCATTGATCCACACCGTTCCAGTGCGCAGGCGTCTCGCAACATCCATGGCTCGCTCCTTATTCTTTGACCAAACACCCCCGCCCAAGCCGTAGATAGAATCGTTGGCCATCTCAACGGCATCGTCATCGGAATCGTAACGGAGAACAGAAAGAACAGGCCCGAAAATCTCTTCCTGAGCGATTCTCATTGAGTTCCTCACATTGATAAAGACCGTTGGTTCAACGAAAAATCCTCTGGAAAGCGCCGGATCTGTTGGTGTTCCTCCACCTATGGCAAGCTGAGCTCCCTGATCTTTCCCTGTGGCAATATATCCAAGGACGCGTTCCTGCTGCTTTTTTGATATGACAGGTCCGAGGTCGGTCGTTAGGTCGTTCGGATCTCCGAGTTTCAGTCTATTCGTTTTGGCGATCAGCTTATCAAGAAAATTATCGTGGAGCTTTCCAGGGAGAAAAAGCCGGGTTCCTGCTTCGCAGCATTGTCCCTGGTGATAGAAGATCGCGTACATTGCACCATCGACAGCCAGGTCTATGTCAGCGTCATCGAGGACGATGTTTGCCGATTTTCCTCCGCATTCGAGAGTCACTTTTTTCAGATGCTGCGAAGCGAGAGCCATCACTTTCCGCCCAACAGCCGTCGAGCCCGTAAAGGAGACCTTGTCCACCATCGGATTGGTAACGAGCGCCTCACCGACATCTTCGCCGAATCCGGGCAAAATATTAACAACTCCATTCGGAATCCCAACTTCTGCTATAATGTTCGCGAGTTCCATGGCGGTACATGGAGTCAGCTCAGAAGGTTTCAACACCACAGTATTGCCGGCAGCAAGTGCGGGGCCGATCTTCCAGATGGCCATTTTGAGCGGAAAATTCCATGGAATAATAGCTCCAACAACGCCCACCGGTTCTCGAACGAGAAGATTCTGACTAAACCCCGGTTTCGAAAGGCTTTCGATGTTTTCTGTCAGATCTATCGCAGCCATCTTTGAGAAAGAATTCATGTTCCGCGCGGACAGGTGGACGTCTTCTTTCGCCTTTCGGATCGTTGAGCCGGAGTCGAGAACCTCCAGGGAAAGGAGGTCTTTCTGTTTTTCGTTTATCTTGTCAGAAACTGCCTTAAGGTATGCGGAGCGTTCCTCACGAGTGAGGCGCGGCCAGGGACCCGAGTCAAAGGCTTTTCGCGCCGCGGTGATCGCCCGTTGTGCATCGTCTGCGTTTGCACGACTGACTCTGGCAACGACTTCCTGGTTGAAGGGGTTTACGCTATCAAAGGTTTGCCGGGAGCCTGAATCGACAAACTTGCCGTCGATGAACAGTTGGTATTGCCGCATACAAGGCCTGGATGAAGTGAATATTATTCTCGGGTTATTTTAGAAAATCTCTAATGGCAGCGACGAATTCCTTCGGGCGCTCAATGTACGGGAAATGACCACATTGTTGGAGTATCACGAGCTGGGATGATGGAATCGATTTCTGCAGATTCTCCAACATTTCCGGCGAGACCTGGTCAGAGTCTCCACCCAGGATAAGTGTCGGGCATTGAAACGCAGTCAGACTTTGAGTG
>CAYNRS010000118.1:0-6020 GCA_964399565.1 uncultured Ignavibacteriaceae bacterium | reverse complement strand
CCCTCGAGTTTATCCCCCGAGAATCTTCCTTCCGAATTCCGCGGCGCCTTGACCCTCTCGGCGGATTCTTTTCGGGACTAATGGGTGGAGTCATTGGGAACCAGGGAGCGATCAGAAGCGCATACTTGCTCAATTATGATCTTTCAAAGGAAGCTTTCATCGCGACCGCGACCTCCATTGCAATCCTCATCGACCTCACACGAATCCCTGTGTACGTCTATCAACAAGCCGGGGTTTGGGAAGGCGCCTTGCTCCCCGTCGGAGCGACTATTCTCGTTGCTTTCGCCGGAACAATTGTCGGGAAGGAATTGCTGAAGAGAGTATCGTTGGAACGCTTCCGAAAATTCGTGGCCTTCTTCCTTATTGTGTTTGGCGTTTTCTTATTGTTTCACAACTGAGATCACGGAAGACACGGAGGGTTTTCAACAATATTTATGAGTCTTTTGAGTCCATTCTTAAGAACTTCAACATTGAAATTCATTAGTAAACCCACGGGAATTCCCGAAAGCATTAGGTATGTCAGCAACTGTGCTTGATGAACTGGGGCCAACGAGTCAACCGATTTCAATTCCAGGATAACTTTGTCCTCAACCACAATGTCAAGTCTGTAGGCACAATCGAGTTTGATACCTTTGTAAATAACAGGTAACGGTCACTGACGCTCAAAGTGCAGGTTGATATTGCTTAGTTCATAACAAAGCACTTCCATGTAAGACGATTCCAATAATCCTGGTCCGAGGATTCTATGCACCTCTATCGCCGCTCCAATGATTTTACCTGTTAGTTGACCCTCAATTATCACCTCTGTCGCCTCTGCGTCTCTGTTGTGTTCTTCCCCCTATTATAAGAAACGAAATGTGGTAACAGCTTCCTGCGTTTAATGGCTAAAATGACGAATTTCAGGTATTTTGATTCCAATCATGGCATCTGCTGAAAGCTCAAAACGCTTGAATTCAACCTTATTCCTCATCGACGGGATGCAAATTGCCTACCGATCGTATTTCGCCTTCATTCAACGCCCTCTCATCAATTCCAGAGGCGTCAACACCAGCGCCGTCTACGGGTTTGTGACATTCCTGAACAAGATTCTTGACGATGAAAATCCGGATTATATTGCTGTCGTTTTTGACACGAGCAAGCCCACCTTCCGCCACAAGGAATTCAAGGAATACAAAGCTACACGTCAGAAGATGCCGGAGGATTTGTTCACTCAACTCGATACACTGAAAGACGTTGTCAAAGCATACAACATTCCGGTCGTTGAAGTTGATGGATTCGAAGCGGATGACATCATGGGAACTCTGGCCAAAAAAGCCGAGGAGGAAAACGTCGATACCTTCCTTGTCACGTCCGACAAAGACTTCATGCAACTCGTATCAGAAAAGACGAAGATTTATAAACCTGGCAAGGGAGGAACAGAGGTAGAAATCGTCGACGTGGACGGTGTCCTCCAAAAATTCGGTGTTCCCCCAGCCCTCGTCATAGACGTCCTTGGCCTCACCGGTGACAGCTCTGACAATGTTCCCGGCGTTCCTGGCATCGGAGACAAGACTGCAATTCCTCTCGTTCAACAGTACGGCAGCATCGACGATATCTACGCCAACCTCGAAAAGATCCCTCAAAAAGGCGTGCAAAAGAAACTTACTGAGAACAAGGACAAAGCGTTTCTCTCCAAACGTCTCGTGACCATACACACGGAAGTTCCGTTAAAGCTGGACTTCCACACCATGAAAGCCGGCAGTCAGGACACTGCGACACTGTTGCGGCTCTTCGAGACGCTTGAATTCAAATCGCTCGCCCGGAGACTTCGGGAAACCACAGGACACACCACATCGCAAGACTCCTCACTTTCCTTCACTCCCTCCGACGAGTTGTCCGACACAACAAAAGACGAGCATTCCTACGCACTGGTGAAAACGCAGACACAGCTTTTCGACCTGTGCGCCCGACTCAAGAAATGCGAACAATTTGTTTTTGACACCGAAACAACTTCAACAAAAGAGCTTCAGACCTCTCTTGTCGGAATGTCGATATCAATTAAACCCCGTGAGGCGTTTTTTGTAGCGATTTCTTCCGAGGAGGCGCGGGATGCTGACCTCTTCGGAAATCCGTCCGAGGCCCCACAAACTGACAAGGGCCTGCCGGTCGACACAGCGATTTCCCAGCTGAAACCGTTTTTGGAGAACGCAAAGGTTTTAAAAATCGGCCATAATCTGAAATTTGACATAAATGTGTTGTCTTTGCACGGAGTTTCCGTTGAAGGGCCGCTGTTCGATACCATGATTGCAAGTTACGCTCTGAGAGCCGACGGGCGTCATGGCCTGGATGACGTTGCGCGCGAATACCTGAATTACAGAATGGTCTCTTATGAAGACTTGACGGGTTCGGGCAAGAATCAGAAAGATATCCGGGACGTGCCCCTTGAAGCTCTCGTCGACTATTCCTGCGAAGACGCTGACATCACTCACCGCCTGTTTGAACTTTTCAAAAGCAGACTCGCAAAAGAAGAAATGAATCGATTGTGCGAAGAAATCGAATTCCCGTTGGTTGCTGTCCTGGCCCGGATGGAGCAAACCGGCGTTGGCATTGACGTTCAGTATTTGGCAGAAATGTCGAAAGATCTGGAACGTCAACTGGATAACTTGACACGTCAAATTCACTCTTTGGCCGGGGAGCCTTTTAATGTCAATTCAACGCAGCAGCTCGCCGACATCCTTTTTAACCGCTTGAAGCTTCGAACGGTCAGGAAAACGAAAACCGGATTCTCAACCGATGTTGGAGTGCTTGAAGAGCTTGTGGACGAACATCCCATTGTGGATAAACTGCTTGAATACCGGCAGCTTGCCAAACTTCAATCCACCTATGTCGAAGCGCTGCCAAAGCTCATTCTTGCGAGAACGGGGCGAGTCCACACATCCTTCAACCAAACGATAGCTGCGACGGGAAGGCTTTCCAGCAGCGACCCAAATTTGCAGAACATTCCTATTCGCACGGACATTGGGCGCTCAATTCGTGAAGCTTTTGTTCCGGGCCTCGCCGACGGACTCATCATGTCTGCTGATTACTCGCAGATCGAACTGAGGGTAATGGCTCACATATCGGGGGATGAAGGTTTGGCGGAAGCCTTTAGGAATCGCGAGGATGTGCATGCGACCACGGCAGCAAAAGTTTTCGGCGTTTCATTGAAGGAAGTTACGAGAGATATGCGGCGCAAGTCAAAGGAAGTCAATTTTGGGATCATGTATGGCATTGGCCCATTCGGACTATCAACAAGGCTCGAGATTACGCAGACGGAGGCAAAGGAGATTATCGGAAAGTATTTCGAACGATTTCCAAAGGTCAAGCAATACATCCATGACACCATCGACATGGCGCGAAGAAAAGGATACGTGCAAACGCTTCTCGGAAGGCGACGCCATCTGCCCGACATTAACAGCAGGAATCAAAATATTCGCGGAAACGCTGAGCGGCAGGCAATCAATATGCCTATCCAGGGAACTGCAGCCGACATGATAAAAATCGCCATGATCAGGATTGACGAGGCTATCCGGAGAACGCAGCTCAAGAGTTCAATGATTCTTCAGGTGCACGATGAGTTGGTGTTTGAGATTCGAAATGCCGAGGAAGACAGAATGAAAAAGCTCGTTGCAGAGTACATGGGCAAAGCGATGGAGTTGAGTGTGCCTGTTGAAGTGGAAATCGGCGTAGGGAAAAATTGGCTGGAGGCGCACTGACCTGTAAGAAGCCTTAAGAAGCCTGCCTTTTACCTGAGCTTCGCGATGTAAAAGGCGGGGTTCTACGCTTTACTTACTTGAGTCTACCTCCTAGAACGAATATCTTGCGCCCTCATAAAACCAAGAGGAGAATCCATGCCAATTAGTTACACCATTGACAAACACCGCAAACTTATCCTTACAAAGGTGAGCGGTATTCTCACAGATGACGAGTTGTATCATCACAAACGCTCATTGATGAATGACCCGCAGTTCGAACCGGGCATGAGAGAACTTTCAGACGTCAGGGAAATAAAGGAACTTCACGTGACTTCTTCCGGGGTGTGGTCCATGGCCTCCATCGACAAGGAACACGCTGAGAAGTTGCAGTCTTTTAAACTTGCCATTATCGCTTCCGAAGATATTGTCTTTGGCATGGCCCGCATGTACCAATCCCTCACACAGCCTTCCCTACCGCAAGTCAATGTGTTTCGAAACGAGGAGGAAGCGATGAAGTGGCTCGATTATTGATAGCAAGAAGTCCAATATCTTTCTTCGCTCAGTGGGGTAGATGCCGGACTTCTCAAAAGCATGTCAGATGTCCGAGTTTTCTCCAGATACATCCAGGATCAAAAGTCGGAAATCTACTTTGTGCGCCTTTGAAACGCTATCGCCAATCCGAGTGCAATGAGAAGCACAGGCCAATACATGCGGGCAAAACGACGGAAGTCATACCAATCCACATACTCCCACCACCAAAGATAGAATATGACACCGAACCCGATGAAAACCACTGCAGGAACAAGTACGACAACATTGCGCGGGTTGTAGAGGAAATGAGTAACAAACGAAAGGCCGAGAGCAATGGAAAAAAGAGGCAGGATATAGAAATCACTTCGCGGCAGCACGTGCCAGTAATAGAGCGCAATGCAGCCACCAAAGAACAGCAGCAAACTTCCCCAAAACAGGCTCCTGCGGTTTCGGCGAACAAACGCCAACCCAATCAGCACAGCGCCAAAAACCGCCACGACCGTCCAAACGAACGTCCCCGACCTGAACGAAAGAACATCAAGCCGGTCTAAAAACAACGCGACTCCAAGAAAAATCAACAGTATCCCCAGAAAAAAAACTGAGAGATCTTTTCTCGGTGCGGTGTCGGGCACGGTCATGGAATGGCCAGTCGTTCTTCAGGCATGATGAGAAAGAGCACAAAATACAGGACAAACCCAAAACCGAAAGACATGAGAACGAACATGACGAAAAGGATCCGGATAATTGTTGAGTCAATTGCCAGGTAGCGACCCAGTCCTCCGCACACGCCAAGAAACTTGCGGTCCATGAGAGAACGCTCCAGCCTCTTCGCAGGCTCTGATGGTCCCTGACCCGAAGGGGCACTTCCTCCTCCAGGTTCGCTCGATCCGGCGCCCGCTGCTGGCGTCGCTGGCGCCTCAGTTTGCCGCCTCATTAGCAAGTAGACTCCTCCTGCAATCAGCATAAGAGGGAGAAGAAATTCCCATGACACTCTCATCCAGCGATGAAAATGGAATAAATCCAGATTATCAAGAAGGATCACCATTCCCACAAAGATGAGGATAGCGCCAATGATTCCTCCTGCTTGCGCGCTTGAAGCGGAAGGAGGTTCATTCGGCGCCGGATACTGGTACGGATTCCGCGGCATGATAAAGTATGCGATGATGTAAAGAAGAATTCCAGAGCCGCCAAAAAGCGTGAGGAAGATCCAAAGGACTCGCACCACCGTTGGGTCGAGATTCAGGTATTCGGCAAACCCTCCGCAAATACCTGCGAACACTTTGTTTGTTCTGCTTCGATAGAGTCTTTTGGGCTGTTCGGACATGCATTTCTCCTCAAGGTTCACCCATGATTACGGCTTTTTCGACCGAAATGTTTCGTAAAACAAAAAAATCCCAGGCTTTCACCCGGGATTTCTCATTCATCCAACAATCCATTACTCCACGAATCCTCAAAGCTTTTTCACGGCTCACACTTCCATTATTTCTTTCTCCTTCATAGCGAGAAGATTGTCGATATCTTTGATGTATTTGTCCGTCAGTTTTTGAGCCTCTTGTTCGCCGCGCTTCCGCTCGTCTTCTGAGAAGTGTTCCTGTTTTTCCGACTTCTTCAAATGTTCGATCGCATCACGGCGGACATTTCTGACGGCGATTTTTCCATCTTCGCCGAATTTTTTGATCAATTTGACCAGTTCTCTGCGCCTCTCCTCATTCAGCGGCGGGATGGGAACCCGGACAAGGACTCCATCCGTGACGGGATTAAGGCCAAGGTTTGCGT
>CAYNRS010000117.1:0-6069 GCA_964399565.1 uncultured Ignavibacteriaceae bacterium | reverse complement strand
GTCGTATTCAAGAATCATCTTGAGCGAATCACGGACGCTTTTTTCATCGTCGACAACGAGAACAGTCTTCATGAGATTCAGTCCTCAGGTTCTTCCGTGGCAAGGGTAAGATAATCGGATGGCAGCAGAGTTTTGACACTATGGAGATCGCGCCCAAAGGCTTCGCCGTGCTTGTTTGCCCGTTTGTCCCGCGGATCATCGGCGCCGCCAACAACGAATTTCGCCTCTCCCCACTCCACAAGGTTACCCGTTGTGCGCGTGAGGTCCTGGGATTCAGACACGTAGGAAAGGTAGGCCGAAGCAAAGAAATGCTGGAGTTTGTCCTTGTCGCCTTCATCGCCTTCCGGGCTGTCCGAATAGATCTTCCTCGGAAGGTTTCGAATTCTCGTTTTAAAAAGAGTGTCTTCCTCAAAAGTCAGCGGAACGGGCAATGACGAAATAATGGGCATTTTGAGATCCACTTTTTGATGCTCCAGGACGGCCATCATAGAAAGAAAAAGCGCCCGACCGATTTTGTAATCGGCGATTTTCAACGCCTTGAGATAAATCCCGTCCACGGTCCTCAAGTCGCCGCAGCGACGCGAAAGCTCCTTAAAGCGCGTATCGCGAACGTACTCCCGAATCTGCCTAGTGTCGATAACCACTTGCGGCGTGAACATATCTCCGATAAACCCCCCGAGCGAAAAGCCTCCTTTCCCTGCTTCGTCAAAATCCCACGAGAGGCCGTCCGGACCGGGCTTCCCGTCGCATTGCGCGGTGCTCGGGTGGGGCGACACAACACTCAACAGTATGAGGAGAACACCTATCCGAAAAAAAACAATCATGTCAAACCTGCGGCAGACCGGCAAAGTTCCCGCGAAGCGAAGTCGGCGCTGTCTTATGTCTGGATCACCCCCGGATTGAACCGGGGAATCTCCGGATTGGAGCTTGCAATTTCGATACCCGTGGAAATCACTTCCCGCGTATCTAAGGGATCGATGATGCCGTCGACCCACAATCGTGCCGCACCGTAGAGAGGGTTGAGTTCGGATTCATAGCGCGCCTGTATCTCGCTGAGCAATTTCTCCTGCTGCTCCTTCGAGATGTGCTTTCCTTCCTTCTCCATCGCTTGGAGCTTGATGCCGAGAAGCGTTTCGCTGGATTGTTTTCCTCCCATCACTGCAATCTGCGCACTCGGCCACGCAAAGATCAGACGCGGGTCATAAGCCTTACCGCACATGGCGTAATTCCCCGCGCCGTAACTGTTGCCGACAATAAAGGTGAATTTCGGAACAACGCTGTTGGCCACAGCATTGACCATCTTTGCGCCATCTTTGATGATTCCTCCCTGCTCGGCGCGACTGCCGACCATGAAGCCGGTGACATCCTGAATGAATACGAGCGGAATCAACTTCTGGTTGCAGTTCATAATAAAACGCGCGGCTTTATCTGCGCTGTCGCTGTAAATCACACCGCCGACCTGCATCTCACCTTTCTTCGTCTTCACCACCGACCTTTGATTTGCCACGATGCCCACAGCCCAGCCGTCGACACGTGCGTACCCGGTAATGACAGTTTTCCCAAAATCTGCTTTGTACTCGTCCATTTCGCTAGTATCGACGAGGCGCGCGAGAACCTGGTACATGTCGAACGGTTTTGCCCGGTCCGCGGGAAGTATGCCGTAAATTTCCTGTGGTGAAAACTTTGGGGGCTTCGAGTCCACACGATTGTACCCGGCGCTTTGCCTTTTCCCCAATTTGGCGACGATGCTTCGAATTTTGTCAAGACACTCCTCGTCGTTTTTCATTTTGTGGTCTGTCACGCCGCTGACCTCACAATGGATCGTTGCGCCGCCCAAAGACTCGTTGTCAATGTCCTCGCCGATTGCGGCTTTTACCAGGTGGGAGCCCGCAAGGAAAACACTGCCGGTCTTGTCGACAATCATTGCCTCATCGCTCATGATGGGCAGATAGGCCCCGCCTGCCACACACGGACCCATAATGGCGGCGATTTGTGTAATGCCCAAAGCCGACATCACCGCGTTATTCCTGAAGATGCGGCCGAAATGTTCCTTATCGGGAAAGATTTCAGATTGAAGCGGCAGAAACACGCCGGCGGAATCCACAAGGTAGATAATGGGAAGACGATTCTCGATCGCAATTTCCTGGGCGCGGAGGTTCTTCTTGCAGGTCATCGGGAACCATGCGCCGGCTTTCACCGTAGCGTCGTTGGCAACGATAACGACCGGACGGCCGTGAACCCTGCCGATGCCGAACACGGTACCGGAAGAGGGTGCTCCTCCGCTTTCGCTGTACATTCCGTACGCCGCGAATAATCCAACCTCAAGAAAGTGCGAACCGGGGTCGATCAGCCGGTCGATACGGTCGCGCACAAACAACTTGCCTCTTTTCCTGTTCCTTTCTATCGCTTCTTTTCCGCCACCTTCTTTGACGATGTTTGCCGTTGTGCGCAACGATTTCAGAAGTTGGGAATAATGCCTTTCGTTCTTCTGAAAATCTGCTTCTTTCTTTATTTCCGACCCTAGTTTCGCCATCGCATGCTTTCAGAGTTTCGGTTTGAGGGAATCGGGACCAGACTGTGATCCATTCATCCAGATACTGTAGATGAAGTCTTTTGCGTCCTCATTCGACGGATTGACCTGTGTAGCTTGAAGGGCATAGCCGAGCGCCCGGCTCGTCTGGCCTGTGTAATGGAGGGACCTAGCAAACTGGAGCAAAAGCAAGTCCTGTCGTGTGTTGTAATCAGGCGTGTGTCGTTCACGAATCTCAAGCGCTCGTCGATAGTTATCGCTTGCTTTGGCAAATTGCGAAGTGCCAAAATAGATGTCCGCAAGGCGAATCCGATACTTGTCAACGGTGTCGGCAGAAAGTTGAATGCACCGGTTGAGCATGCGTTCAAATTCTCCTGCATCCAATGAGACGACCGCATTTGCCCTCACACGTTCATAAGAATATTTCGCCCAGGCATAGCGATCCAGAGCAATTGCATCATTGGGTTGAAGCTCCATAAGCCTCTTACGGAGAAGAATGTGTTCTTCTGTCCGACGCATGTTATCTGCGGCGTTTGCAAGGTATTCGAGAGCAACGACATTCTTGGGCTGTTGCCGAACAAACTCGTCGAGGACGGCGAACCCGAACTGAAGATTGCCGCGTAATTGCGTTGTGTGGAGCAATCCAACGCTGAACATTTCCTCCGGGGTGAGTTGTTTCACCCGAACCCGTGCCGAGAGCAACGTCCCCGAATCTGCAAGACGCAACCGTTCATCAGACCGGAGAAGATCCCGTGCGCCGCGATTGACAAAAAAGGCCCGAGGTGCTTCGTATTCCAGTCTCGGCAAATCTTCTGAATTGACATCGCCCGCCTCGCAGAATTCCCTCACTTTTTCTTCCGATAGGACCTGGAGCGAAAGCAACGTTGCCGCGTTCCTGACCATCACCCGGTTGAGATCCTCCTTCACCCGCGGATTCTGGAGCGCTGCTTCCATTCTCTCTTCAAACCGGAACCTGTGATCCGACCCTACAATGAGAATATCCGTTGCTTGAGCCTGCCAGACCGTGACGTAAGGAAAAACTTGTTGAAACGTGCGAATGACGAGTCTTGTCAGATCGTCATCCATTTCATACAAGTGGAACCACTGCACGACAACACCTCCTGCATTCAATTTCTCCCTGCACTCCTGGAAGAACTCCACCGTGAACAAATTTCCAATTCCCGCTATCCAGGGGTTTGAAGGCTCGCTGATAATAACATCATAGGAGTTCGACGTCAATTTCAAATAGGCAAGTGCGTCATCGATATAAAGCTGAAGCCGGGGATCCTCCATCGGTTCGTTGTTGACATCGTTAAAAAATTCGGAAGCCTCAACGACATCGGGCGAGATTTCTATGCAGTCAACAGTTTTCACGGGGTGTGTTAAAACGCTTCCCGCGGTTACTCCACTTCCCCATCCGATGACAAGTGCCGACTGCGCCTGAGGGCGCAGAAAAAGGGGCAATTGTCCCAGAAGCACCTGCGTCGGCAGGTCGCCAACAGAGGAAGCATCGGCTTTTCCGTTGATGACCAAAACGTTTTGTTTTTTTCGTTGGGATTCTCCCTTATACACGGCTACCGTAGCGGTCGTCCCCTCCTTATAGTAGAGAATTTGTCTCGATATGTCTGCTGAGAGAAAGTCTTCGTACCGGGCAGGGGGAGGGATGTTATCCCCTATGAGCCGAAAAATACCTGAAACTGAAAGGGAGCGACTCCAGGTCCCGCCGAAGAAAAAATACGCGACTGTGGCAAGCAGAACGGCGGCGGCGGGAACAACTTTTTTCCAGCGAACGGCTGAGGAGCCAAAAAACAGCACAAGGAAGCCCATCACCAGGTTACAGGCGATTCCAATTTCCATGGTGTGCATCACTCCAACGAGCGGAATGAGGATAAGACCCGCCATGAGGGATCCGACCACTGTTCCCATGGTATTCAGAGAAAAAACACTCCCGACAGATCGGCCAAGCACTCTCAAATTTCGCGCTGCAATCCGGCTCGCCACTGGCAATGTCATCCCGAGAAAGACGGTGGGAACAATCATGATCATCAACACGAATAAGAGTTGGATGAAAAGAAAAATCGGGTAAGCGGCTTCCGTCCTGTTCAGAAGATGCGCTACACTCCAGAGATAATACGGCACGCGCTGGTAGAAAGGCAGTGTTGCTATCATCGAAACGATCACACCCAACTGACAAACTGCCAACAAGCTGAACAGATCATGAATCTTTTTTATGATCGCGGAGACGATGAGACTGCCAAGCGTGATTCCCGAGATAAAGCCGACTAACATTATGGAAAAAGAATACGTGGATGAACCCAGGACTGGTATCAAGAGCCTCACCCATGCAACTTCGTAAATCATTGCGGCAAAACCCGATACCGCCGCCGCCGCAAGGGCAAGAACCTCTTTCTTGCTGAGCGAACCCTCCTGGCCAATTTCTGGAGGTTCTGCAATGGTGCCTCTGTTTTCCTTTGCTCGATGCCCTAACTCAACTGCGATTCCGCCCACGATCAGGTTTATAATCGCTGCTGTGAGAATTGTCGTTTGTAGTCCAAGAAGTCGGATAAGAAAAAAACCGCCCAGGATTGTTCCCCCTACTGCCCCAAGGCTGTTGAGAAAATAAAGGAGTGCGACGTTCTTGCCGGATTCTTCAATTCGCTCCGAGATGAATCGAACGAGGACGGGAAGCGTTCCCCCCATGAGGATTGTGGGCAACAAAAGTGAGAGGAGACTTACGGCCAGTTTCAGCGCCAGGACTCCGGAACTATTGCTTTGCATCCCTGAGGACTGAACGATCTGGATAAAGACGTTTTTCAGAAGCTCAAGAAAAGTAGGATAGAGAACACAGTAGAGTCCAATTGCAAGCTCCAGCCAGCCATAGAGCATGAGGAGTTTTGAGGACCGGTCTGCCCTTCGTCCCCAGAGAGCTGCACCGATCGCAAGCCCTCCCATAAAGGTTGCCAGCACAATCGTCTGAGCGTAGGTTGTGTTACCGAGGAACAAAGACAGGTACTTAAACCACACAATCTGATAAACGAGACCGAGCGCTCCGGACAGAACGAAGAGAAGCCCCACGGCCGCGTGGAGGTTTTGCTTTGTCATTGCAGCACGTTTCGAGCAATAACCATTTTTTGCACTTCTGTTGTTCCTTCGCCGATTGTCAGCAATTTGACGTCGCGGTAGAACTTCTCGACGGGATAATCCTTGATAAAACCATAGCCTCCATGAATCTGAACGGCCGCTGTCGCAGCCCGCTGGGCCACTTCGCTGGCGAAGTATTTTGCCTGAGCGGCAGCGAGGTTGACATCCTCACCTTTTGCTTTCGCAGCTGCGGCTTTATACGTCAGCAGCCGCGCTGCCTGTATTTCTGTTGCCATGTCGGCGAGAGAAAACTGAATGGCCTGAAATTCTGCAAGTGTTTTTCCAAACTGCTGACGTTCCTTTGCATATTTCACCGCTGCATCCAGTGCCCCTTGCGCAAGCCCGACAGACAACGCCGCAATACCCACCCTGCCGCCGTCCAGCACGGCCAGTGCCTG
>CAYNRS010000116.1:0-6099 GCA_964399565.1 uncultured Ignavibacteriaceae bacterium | reverse complement strand
TGAGACTTCACGACCGTTCTTTCTCCAAACATCCATCCAAATCTTGCCTGTCGAAGTCGTATACTTCACCGCATTTCCAAGCAAATTTTCAATCACACGAATAAGAAGGTCGGTATCCACTCCCACAGGAGGAATTTCATTTCCTATCGTTGTGATCAGTGATCTTTGCCGAAGCAGACCACCTCTGCGAAATTGTTCATCGACGCTTTTGACAAGAGTTCCAAGGTCTACTGTGCTTTTCTTAAGTCTCAGCTTGCCCTCCTCCATTTTGCCGATATCGAGAAGGTTCTGGATCATCCCCAACATATGTTTCCCGCTTTCATACGCCTGATGAATAGTCCCCTTTTGGCGAGCCGACAAGTTTTTTTCTTTGCCCACAACTTCAAGCGAAAGAAGTATGATCCCTAGCGGATTCTTCAGATCATGGACGATCATTTGGGAAAGGTCATCCTTCAGTTTTTCGAGTTTGATGATCTCCCTGTAACCTTCCTGGACCTGAGTCATCGTTCTGCCGAGATGAGACAGCATTGCGTTTCGAGATTTCATCAGATCACCGATCTCGCCCGCTGGAATAATCCCTTCAGGAATTAACATTGCGTTGCAGTCATCGTATGTACATTGGTCAACCTGCTGAAGGTTGTGGCTGCTGATAAAGCGCAGCGGAACGAGAATCTTCCGACGAATAACAACGAGGATAAGGCTCGAAGTTGTCACGCTGGCGAGGAAGATGAGCATCAGAAGCGCATATCCATTCGAGTAATCTATCCAGCTCATCGACAGCTCGCACAGACCAAACCAACACGCTGTCGATATGAACACAGTTCCGCCTGCGAGAACTAACATCTGGATGGTCAAAGAGCCGGCAATGAGAGACTTCATCGCTTAAGCCTGTTGGAGAAGTCGGTTGATTCGTATTGAAAGTTGGATCTTGGGAACCACGCCCATGAGACGGTCGACCACTTGTCCGCCTCTGAAAAATAGCAGCGTCGGTATTGCATGAATTCCGTAAGCTCGCGCGGTAGCGGGGTTCTCGTTGACATTGAGCTTGACCACCTTGAGCTGACCGTTGTACTGCTCGGCGACGGAATCGACTATGGGAGCAATCATTCGGCAGGGGCCACACCATTCGGCCCAAAAATCGACCAGAACTAAGGCTTCGGACTTCAACACCGATTGTTCAAATCCTGCGTCAGATATTGCTGTAGTGTTCATTGTGTCGTTCCTTTCTTTTTTTGTTTGCGTTCAAATGCAGTATACTTGATTGGGACAGCGAAAGCTGTCGTCTAACCGACAAAAAATCGCAATTGTCAGCCAGGTGACATTTACGGCAGATCGTAAGAAGTAGGAAGAAGCTGAATTAGGCGTGAGTCAACAATGAAGCGCCCACGCAAAGATGGGGATTTTTATTGCTCGTCATGTGCCATAGGCTTCGATGGATCGCTGTAACCGTCTTCCTTCCAGTAGCTTTCCAGTTCGACTCCCAAGCCATTTACAATGCGGTTGACAAAATTGAAGTATGAAATGATGAGCGTAATGTGGAGAATCGCTGCATCGGCAAAACCATGTTGTCTCAAACTCTCAACCTTTGCGGCATAATCGGAGCCAGGCTCTTTCGTGAGTTGTTTGGCAAACTCAAGCATTATTCTTTCCGAAGCCGTCAATGGGGCCGTATGAAAATCATTTCGAATCGCGTTCGCTAACTTTTTGTCCTTCGTAACACGGAAAAGCGCGTCGCTGTGGTGATGAACGCAATAGTCACAGCTATTCGATAAAGACACGACGACTGCTATCATTTCCCGCTGGCGACGCGTGAGAGGTCCTTTGCCGAACATCACGGATTTGTAAAGATCGTAATGCGGTGTGAGCGTCTGTGGCAGTAGGCTGTGCATCTTCAAGATATTATCCACGCCACCCCACGGCGTAATGTATTTTTCGTAGACAGCCTTCACCTCTCCTTCCGCCTGCGTTTCAGAAATCATTTTGATATATGCCATACTCTCCTCTATTGGATGCCATGAAAAGATTTTCGGAAGATTTTCAGTCTCCGGATGGATGCAAATGAGCCAAAGCTTCAACTACAATCAGGAAACGGATCAATGAATTGCGTGTCAGCGAGAACACCAAGAGATTGTGAGGAAGAGGGAAAACTGAATGGAGAACCGCTTACTTTGCCAGAGACTGAAGCTTGACAAAATCCTTAATAGAAATTTCCCCTCTTGAGAAGTCAATGAGACCTGCGGATCGAAATTCATTCAGCGTAGTTGTAACGGTCTGTCGAGCGGCACCTGTGAGAAACGCAATTTCTTGATGGGACAGGTGTGTCCTGATGGTTATGATGCCACCCTTGATTTTTCCCATTTCTTCCGCAAAGCGCACGAGAAAACTCGCGATTCGCTTCCTGACGTCTTTAAAGACCAGGTCTGAAATGCGTTCTTCGAATCTCCGGAGACGCAACCCGATGCGTTTCGTGATTTCAAAGTTCAAGCTTGGATTCATTTTTACAAGATTGTCGAAATCCTCTTTTTTGACAGTACAAATGACCGCTTCATCTAATGCAGCGGCCATTTCACTCCCGGGTTCTTGCTCCTCGAACTCCGACAGCTCGCCAAAAATCTCACCCGGTCCAACGATGTCAAGAATAACCTCATTGCCCTCGGAATTGATCCTGGAGATCTTTACATGTCCCTCTTTGAGAAAAAAAATGGCACTCGAAGGTTCATCGGGGAAATAAATGGGCTGATGGGTCTTTGTGGTTATCATGGAAGAGATCCTGTCAAGGCTGTGCATTGCCTGCTCATCCATTCCCTCGAACATGTTGAAATGTTTCAAATACCAGAACTTTGTTTTCTCGGCCATGAATGTCCTCTTGTTAGTTTTGTCCGCTTGGCGACAGCGAAGATTCGGTTCGAGCCGTACCTTCCTGTCGAGTGAAATGTAACAAATGGCTCATCGAATTTCCATTCTCGTGGCCTCATTGATCTTCATACCCAATCCTCAACCCCTGAGTGCTCAAGCATGTTGTTCGGCAGGACCCCCTTTACTGAGCACCCTGGAATTTTCTTCTGCTAAATACGGAAGCTGGCTGCTTGCGATTACGTATGAGTTCAACCATCTCAATGATTTGGTTTCTGGTTCAACTGAATTGTTTGAACCGTCTCGCCGTCGTGCAGTTCATTCGGGAATCGTTGAATTCAGTTACGGAGTTCTGAAATCAATTTCACTGAGCGCCCTCCTTACTGTTGTGCAACAGGAACGACGAGTAGATGTTCTTGCCGAAACGCCATCAGAGGCAACTCTCACGACAAGAGGCATTGGTGATGCCGTTGTCCTCGTAAAGTATACTATCATCCCATCGACCTTTCCGTCACAACAGGAAATAACAATCGGAATAGGGGGAAAAATCCCTTTCGGTAGTTCCACGTTGACCTCCAACGGAATTCTGCTTCCCGCCGACATGCAGCCCGGAACAGGCTCGTGGGACGGGATCGTCTGGCTATACGGATCGAACGGCTTCATGCCGCATGTGCCGGTCGACATTTTCGGCAACGTCTCGTTTCGGTTCACCGGGACGAACAAGCGCTACGGATCAGCACAGCAAGGATACCGATTCGGTAACGAATTTCTTGGCACTGCGGGTCTTTCGTTCAAAACAGAATCTCTTCTGGACTTCTCCCTCCTTTTCAGGGCACGACATGTCAAAGCTGACAGATTTGGAGACTCAGAAATTCCAAACACTGGTGGTGTATGGTTGTCAGCGCTCCCCGGAGTGAATGTGAAACTCTTGGACGTACTGACACTTCGCACGTCGGTACAAATCCCGGTTTATCGCAACTTAACGGGCACTCAGTTGACGACAACATTTACTGCACTCGTTTCAATCTTCTACAACATTTTGACTAACTAGTGCGATTGCAAGAAAGCAATCTTGTTTTTTTTTTCACAAACGAATACGTCGTGAAGAGCGGAGAAAACCGACCCCCTTTCTTTCCCCCTTCCGAAGGGGGAAATGAAAAAGGGGTCGGCCGAAAACGAAAGATATCTCGAACGTTTCGATTCAAAACACAAGAAAATCAATTTGGAACGGCATTAGAACACATCTCAAAATACGTTGCCCACCCCGCGGAGTGCATTGTGTTTTTGATATAGGCACACACAATTTTCATTGAGGAGAATATCATTACGAGAGGAATTCAGATGATTGCTTTTTGTTTAATGTCGCTGTTCGGCTGCCAGGACACCGTAACTGTTGATGACAATCAAATTAGCGGAGACTGGTTAATCCCCAAACGAGAGATCTATGATGGTGGACCGGGGAAAGACGGAATTCCTGCTTTAGTAAATCCCGGCTTCACCACCGCTGCAGCTGTGGATTACCTTATCGATGACGACCTTGTGATTGGAATCAGGGTTGGCGCTGAGGTTCGGGCGTATCCGCACCCCATTCTGGACTGGCACGAGATTGTCAACGATGACATTGATTCTGTCTCACTGGCAATCCTGTATTGCCCACTTACGGGCTCCGGTATGGCTTGGAGTCGCGCCCTGCCCAACAACGCAATCACGACGTTTGGTGTCTCTGGACTCCTCTATAATGCCAACTTAATTCCTTACGACCGTGCCACCAACAGCAATTGGTCACAAATGAGGCTTCAATGCGTTCAGGGTGCTCTCAGCGGAAAGTTTGCCGCGACGTATCCACTTGTGGAGACCACATGGAAAACGTGGAAAGAAATGTTTCCAGAAACCCCTGTCATAGCGTCGAAAACAGGCTACTCCCGGCCATATGGTACTTACCCATACGGCGATTACAAGACTGACCCGTTGTTGATTTTTCCAGTCAGCAACGTGGATACGAGGCTCCCGAGAAAAGAACGAATCCATGGCATTATCGTGGGCGACAAAACAAAAGTCTTTAGGATTCAGAGTTTCCCTGACGATATTGGTGCTCTTCATGACACCTTCAACGGAATCGATATCATCGTTGTGGGAAGTAAGGACAAGAACTTTGTCGTCAGCTACGAACGGAAACTGTCAGATGGAACACTTTTGACATTTACTCCCTTCAAAACGCACTGTCTATTGTCTTGATCGACAACGAAGGCACGAAGTGGGATATTTTTGGTAAAGCCGTCGATGGCCCGCGCACAGGCATTGAATTGAAACCGACGCTATCGTACATTTCTTACTGGTTCGCCTGGGGCGCCTTTTACCCCGGCGCAGAAATTCATGGCCAGTAAAAGGTGAATTATGCAACAATGGATAAGATACGCTCTTCGTCTCGTTTTCTCGGTCGTTCTTGCAGGTCCGATCTCACTTGCGGTCGCACAAAACGGAGGCGACCCGACAGCAGTCGCTCTTTCAGCCGTTCAAGTCTGCCCGCTGAAAGTCGGAGCGGTTGTTCCCCTGGTGACCCTGCGGAACGTACAGGGAATCGAAGTCGACTTAAAGACAGAAATTGCCAAAAAGCCCACCGTTCTTGTTTTTTACCGCGGCAGCTGGTGCGTGTATTGCAACAGACAAATGAGTCAGTTAAAGGAAATTGAGTCGGGGATTCTCGAATTAGGCTACCAGGTCATTGCCGTCAGCCCGGATCGGGCGGAGAAATTGAATGAAACTTTGGACAAATATGGCCTTAAGTACACGCTCTTGTCTGACAGCAAGATGATTGCAGCGCAGGCTTTCGGGCTCGCTTTCCGCGTTTCGCAAGAAACTCTGGATCGCTACAAAAGGATCAACATTGACCTTGATGACGCCTCCGGGGAGAATCATCATCTCCTCCCAGTTCCGGCGGTCTTTATCGTGGGACAGGATGGAATCATAAGATTCGAATATGTAAACCCGAACTACAAAGTCAGGATCGATCCTGATGTAATTCTTGCCGCAGCAAAATCCGCTCTCAAGTGAATCGACCGGGACAAGTTTGATTACATCTCGGGACCACGACCAAAATTGAAGCTGAACAACAGCTCAAGCCCAAGTCCATAACTCATCGTCAGCTGATTCCCGCGAACGTTTTGATACACTGGAATCTGGCCGAATAGTCGAAAGGCCGAGACTTCCTCGATGTAGAGAAACTGAAGTTCCACCTGCCAGGAACTT
>CAYNRS010000115.1:2821-6107 GCA_964399565.1 uncultured Ignavibacteriaceae bacterium | reverse complement strand
GGGAGCAAACCATGCATGGATCTTAACGCTGTCTTCTGTTGTGATCCAACAGTCGGCGAGGTTGGGAATAAAGCGCGCATCCTCATAGATGCCGCCGGGATATCTTGTGGGGAAATAGATGAACTTCTCTTCAAGGAACATGGCAATGACCGTCCAAATCACAATGGCAGTAATCGCAGCGACCACAATCTGTCGTGCGAAAAGGAGAACTTTCTTTTTGTTCACGACGAGAAACGTACGCAAGGAAGATGCTAAACTCAAGATTTACTCTGTGCCCTCAGTGTCTCTTGCGGTTAAAATAACAAGGTTCTAACTTCCAATTCATGAAGGCCGTTTTACTCCTCATTCCCTTTACTTTTCTCTCCGCTCAAAGTTACTACAACCTCAGAGACGGATTCCTCGACCGAAAAGGCGAAGTTGAATCGATGAATTTGCGGTTCGTTGAAGAATCATCTCTCACAACAACAGTTGATTTCACACTTTATTCAACGAAAAACGATTCTTTGAAAGGGCGCATGAGAGTCCCCAAAGGTGCGGGTCCGTTTCCAGCAGCGCTCCTTTGCGTCGGCATAGAGACGGGAAAAGATGTCGTTGCGATGATTGAAGGTCAAGACAGCGTCATACTCATTGCCGTGGACTATCCATTCGAGGGAGAGTGGAATTTCAAAGGATGGGCTGCCATGGAAACGACGTTTCGGCTGCGGGCGATGGCTTATCGCGCGGTGCCGCTCCTCTTAAACTGTCTTGACTGGGTGTTTCGGCAACGCACTGTCGACAGAAACAACGTCACAGTTGTTGCTGTCAGCTTTGGTGTGTTCACCGCCGTTCCCGCTGCAGTCATCGACCAACGTGTGAAACAACTTGTCGTCGTACAGGGCGGCGGCGATCTGGAGGGCGTTATCAAGCACAACTCTGAACGGTGGGGTGTGGCGATTCCAGGCTGGCTTGCCGGGTGGTTGGGCGGAGCGATTCTTCAGCCCTTTGAGCCGAACAAATATGTTTTCTATTTGTTTCCCCGAAAACTTCTCATGGTCAATGGAAAGGGGGATAGTTTCTTTCCCGCTTCTTCCGCTGAATCATTGTTTGAGCACGCCCGAGAGCCAAAGGAAGGTTTCTGGCATGAGAGCTCGCACGTAGCTCCGGGAGAAAGAGAGTTAATAAAGGAGTTGACGAATATCGTGGCAAAGAAAATCTACGGTCATTAGAATGAGCCAAAGCCCGTCCAGAACTTCAGACGGGCTTGGAAGAGCATGACTCCGCAGCCGACCTTTGATTGTTTGTCTCGCTATTGACTCTGGCTGTACTTCGGGCTTACGTTGAGGTTGTACATCAAGAATGAATAAATGTCGGCGAGCTGCTCGATTTGTTTTGTCGTGCTGCTCGCGCCGTGGCCGGATTTTGTATCAACACGAATAATGACAGGATTATCACCTTTGTGCAGTTCCTGAATCCTCGCGGCGTATTTCAAGGAATGGGCAGGAACAACTCGATCGTCATGGTCGGCAGTCGTGATAAGCGTCGCCGGATAACTTACCTCGCGGATGTTGTGGTATGGGGAATACGCGTAAAGGGCCTTGAACTCCGCTTCGGTGTTCTCGCTCGATCCGTAATCAGCAACCCAATTCCACCCAATGGTAAACTTGTGGAATCGCAGCATGTCCATGACGCCGACGGCAGGAAGAGCAACATGGAACAGTTCTGGCCTTTGATTGATGACGGCGCCCACGAGTAACCCACCGTTCGATCCTCCCTGAATCGCGAGTTTTTCGGGCGACGTGTATTTTTGTGCGATGAGCCATTCTGCAGCCGCAATAAAATCGTCAAACACATTTTGTTTGTTGAGCTTCATTCCGGCCTGGTGCCATTTTTCACCGTATTCGCCTCCACCTCTCATGTTTGCGGAGGCGTACACAAATCCCTGCTCGAGCAGTGCAAGGCGTGTAGAGCTGAAATTGGGGGAAGTGTTAATATTAAAACCGCCGTATCCGTACAGAAGAGCGGGATTGGAACTGTCCAATTTCAGTCCCTTCCTGTGCACGAGAAACATCGGAATCTTCGTTCCGTCCTTGCTGGCGAAGAATACTTGCTTTGTTTCATACTCTGCCTGATTGAACGCAGGGATGTCAACCGTGCGGAAGGTTGAAGTCTTTCGTGCTGCAATGTCGTATCGGTAAATGGTCGGCGGATACAGAAATGATGTAAAGGTGTAGAAGACGAACTTCTCATCTCTTTCCCCCCCAAAGCCGCCTGCTGTGCCGAGAGCAGGAAGCTGCACTTCATTCTCGAGTTTGCCGTCCAGGTCGTACACAAACGCACGCGTGGCCACGTCCTTAAGATATCGTGCAAATAATTTGCCCCCGGCGGACGATACGCCATCCAGAGGTTCAGATTTCTCCGGCAATACGTCTTTCCAGTTCTTTTCGTCCGGGTTGGCAGGGTCGAAGAGAATGACACGCCAGTTTGGTGCGTTTTTGTTCGTGTAGATGAGAAACTTGTCTCCGACATTATCGACGACGCTGTACGTCTCATTTCCTATGGAACTGAGAATAGGCTTGAAGTTCTTTTCTCGTTTCGAATCATCCTTGAAGAAGAGTGCATTGCCGTCTTTTCCTTTGCCGCGTTCGGAGACGTAGAGAAGTGCAAACCTTTTATCCCTTGTTACGCTCACAGTATGGAATCGCTGCGGGTTGGCCGGATCTTCATACACAAGTTCGTCCTGAGACTGTAGTGTGCCGGCTTTGTGGTAGTACACCTTGTGATTTTCGTTCTTCGTCGTGAGTTCTTTGCCGGGTTCGGGCGCTGGATATCGGCTGTAATAGAATCCGTCTCCCCGCCAACCGAGACCGGATACTTTCACCCACTTTAACGTATCGGGAAGCGTTTTCCGCGTTGTCATATCCATCGTGCAAAACTCTTGCCAATCGGATCCTCCCCTCGAGATGCCGTATCCCGCCCACTTGCCGTCTTTGGAGAGCGCAAACGCGCCCAGCCGAGTTGTCCCGTCGACCGAGAACTTGTTTGGGTCAAGGAGCACTTCGGGCGTGCCGTCCAGACCTTTCTGGATGTAGAGGACACTCTGGTTTTGGAGGCCGTCGTTCTTGTAGAAAAAGAAATTCTCGCCGTTGCGAAACGGGGCGGAATAACGAGCATAATTATAAAGCTTTTCCAGTCTTTGCTTGATTTGGGCTCGGTACGGAATCTTCTCGAGATAGCCGAACGTGACTTTGTTCTGCTCCTCGATCCAGGCGGTTCTCTCCGGAGATGTTTCATCCTCCAGCCATCTGTA
>CAYNRS010000115.1:0-2721 GCA_964399565.1 uncultured Ignavibacteriaceae bacterium | reverse complement strand
GTCAATATCCTACCTTGCGGCCTTTGTTTTGTTCATCAAGCCATTTCTTGAGTGGGGCAAAATAGTCGATAATTGCCGTGGCGTCGAGCTTCTTTTCGCCAGTCAAGGCCTGAAGCGCTTCGGGCCAGGGCCGGCTTTGCCCCATCGCCATCATTTTCATAAGTTTTTCCCCTGCCTTTTTATTGTTATAGACCGACGCTCGATGGAGAGGGCCTTGCACGCCTGCCTCGCGGGCCAACGCGCGATGCAATTGAAACTGCAGTATCGCAGCCAAAAAGTATCGCGTGTAGGGAACGCTCGCCGGAACATGATACTTCGCTCCCGGGTCAAAATCGTTCTCCGTCCGTGCGATGGGAGCTTTCACACCTTGATACTTTTCGCGTAACTGCCACCAGGTGGTATTATACTCAGAGGCCTTGATTTCGCCGGAGAACACTTTCCATCGCCATTGATCAATGAGCAATCCGAAGGGGAGAAACGCGACCTTGTCGAGCGCGAGCCTCATCAGGAGCCCAAGGTCGCCACTTGCATCCGGCACTCTTTGAATAAAACCAAGTTGTTGAAGATACTCGGGCGTAATCGAGAGTGCAACGGCATCGCCCAAAGCCTCATGAAAACCGTCGTTGGCACTTCCTTGATATAAAAGGGGAAGCTCGTTATAGGCTCGCTGGTAAAAATTGTGGCCGAGTTCGTGATGGATTGTCGAGAAATCCTCATCATTGATCTCGATGCACATCTTAATCCGCAAGTCATCGTGGAAATCGATACTCCAGGCACTGGCATGACAAACCACGTCACGGTCGGCGGGTTTTCTAAACAGCGATCGTTTCCAGAAGGATTCCGGCAAAGGGTCAAACCCCAGTGAGACAAAGAACCGCTCACCGAAGCGGACCATTTCGAGCTCATCGACCTTCTTTGTTTTCAGGATTTCTGTGAGGTCGTAACCCGCGTCCCCTCGAGGAGGTGTAACAAATTCATAGATGTTGTTCCATTGTTGAGCCCACATGTTCCCGAGAAGGTGTGCGGGTATCAATCCGTCTTTTGGAACAAGGATCTCTCCATAATGTTGGGCGAGGGATGCTCGTACGTGTGCGTGAAGTGCCTCGTACAGCGGCTTCACTTGCTGCCACAGGCGCTCGATTTCCGCGGCAAACTGTTCAGGAGTCATGTCGTAATTGGATCGCCACATTGCACCGAGGTCGCGATAGCCCAATTCTTTCCCTCCTTTGTTGGAGAGTTCAACGAGGCGCTCATATCTTTTGCGCATCGGTGGAGAAACGCTATGCCATCCCTTCCACATCATAAGGAGTGTATCGGCGTTGCGATTTGTGGCGAGTGTCCGGGATGCCTGCGTGAGGTCAATGCCTTTTCCCCCAGGTCCGTCCGGGAAGAACTTCCCTTTGCCGTAGTCACTTTCAAGCGAGACCGAAATCTGTGTCATCTCCTCCTGTTCTGCCGGATTGCTCGGACCCGGGAGTGAGAGGGAAAGTTTCAAGAGGTTGAGCTTTCGCTCAACGTCGTAAGGAAGTTTCAAGTCGTTGAATCTTGCAGCGGCTTTGGCGAGCTCGACCGTCGCAGCCGTGACATCTTTTTGAGCATCCGCGGCAAGAGCTTCTGTGTCGTCGGTGATGAAATTTGCTTGTACCCAGGATGCACGCGAAGATTTCACGTACAAATCTCTTAACTTTTTTTCTGCCCCGTCCAGAAAAATTTTCGCCTCGTCCGCAGTGGCCTTGGCAGGACCTTTCTTTTGGGCAAAAAGGCCCTGGTGATGAATGAGAAAGGTGAAGACAAAGAACGTGATTGCTGTCCGTTGAAGAAGTGTGCGCATGGCTTTCTCTGCTTGAAAAAAGGTTTGTTTCGAAAACTAATTACTTTGTGGTGGGCTGCCCGCCATATTGTGTGACGGGCCTGACCGCGCAACGAGCGGCGGATTCGTAAAGCTATGAAAATCCCCTCATGCTTGCAAGCGTGAAAGATGCGGAGTACTGCAAAGATGCCGAGAATGCCTCAGCGCTGTATTTCAGAGTTTTTTCTGTGGAATCCAACTGTTTCCCTATTTCAAGATTTTCTTTTGTCTTTTTTAGGAATCGATGCAATGGATCCAAGATGCCGCGAATTTCAAGCGTCCTCTGTTGCGTAATTCCTGACGAAACCGCAAAATCCCGCCGAGGAACCCTGGCACGTACTTTGCCCTCGAAGTTAATGGTTTTCCATCCCCAAAAGGAGGTTACCATGAGTGCGTTAAGCAACGAACGTTGTCTTGACACCGTGACCAGAATCCTCCGCCTCCTCAAGTCGTCAAATCAGCATGAAGAGACGTTCTCTTTCATTATTGACCGGATCAGTCGGTTGTACTCGTGTCAAACGTGCGCGATCATTCTTATTGACCCCCGGACAGAATACCTCAGAATTGAAACAAGCATTGGCCTCTCTCACACGTTTACGAAATCGTTCAGCCGCAGCATCTCCACCGGGCCTGCGGGCAACCTTGTTTGGACCGGGCATCCGATTCTCCTTCGAGACAGCGGCACCGATTTGGAAAGGGCGGAAGAGTTGAGGCTCGAACATCCTTTTGGTTCTTGCGTGTGCGTCCAAATTGCCGTTGATCATCGAACGCTTGGCTATCTCCATGTTGATAGCTCCGAAAAGAATGCATTTGGGGAAAGCGATGTAAAGGTTCTTCAGGCTTTCGGGGATTTTGCCGGCATCGCATACTTC
>CAYNRS010000114.1:0-6109 GCA_964399565.1 uncultured Ignavibacteriaceae bacterium | reverse complement strand
TTTTGCAAAGTCCTGCACGTCCTTCGGGCCGACCTTGCGGATGTTCTCCACGAAACGCTCACCCTGTTTCCAACCCGAGCCGATCAACTCAGGAAAAGCAAGAAATCGCGCCTGAGCGTCGTTTGTCTCGTTCGAAAGATAGTAGCTCGTCAAAAAGACCGCAATCCGATCGCGCAGGTCCTTGCTCGATACCGTTTCGTTTTGAAGTTTTTTCATTTCCGCAAAAAAGACCTTTATGGTTGTCTCGGGTTGAACGGCGGTGACATAAATGGCCGCCCGGTTCACGAGAAGATTGTCCATATACGCTGACGGCGCATAGGAGAGATTGCGTTTTGTGCGCACCTCCTCGAAAACACGCGTTTGAAGAATATTCATGGCAACTCTTGCCGCATAGTAGTCAGGGTCGCTCATGTTCGGCACTGCAAACAAGCCAGTGATGTAATTCGTCGGCAGCTGTCGTTCCTGGACTTTCACGCCCGGCGAGTTCATCGCGACAGCTTTCGGCGCGGTTGGTTTGTAATCTCCCCGAGGCAGTGTGCCAAAAGTCTCCGTGACCTTTTTCTGGAGGTCCGCCTTTGTCACGTTTCCCACGACAACGAGCAACAGCTTGCTTGTCACAAGATTGCCTGACAGGTGCTTCTTCATCCCGTCGACGGAGATGCCCGCAATCGCGGATTCGGTTCCTTCGGACTTGAGCCCATAAGGATGATTCTTGTAGAACAGCTCGTCGGCGGTCTCGTTGAGGTAGCCGTCCGGGTTGTCCTTCCGCTGTTTTACGCTGAGCAACTGGTTTTTGCGGACGATCTCGACCTCGGCAGGGTCAAGCGTGGGATGCATGATGACATCGGCAAACAATTTCCAGAGAACGTCAAAGTCGCGCACCAGGCAACGCAGAGTAACTGAGGAAAAGTCCCGTGACGAAGCACTGCTGATGACGGCTCCCGTTTTGTCCAGAAGGTTGTTGACGACGTCCTTTGAATATTGTTTTGACCCCTTCAGCATGGAGTTGAACAAAAGTGGTTCGATGCCCTGAGTTTCCTGCGTGAGGTTCATGGTTCCTCCCCGCAGGTAGAGCTGAGCCGAGATTATCGAGTTCGCCGGGTTTGTTTTGACAATCACTTTGAGGCCGTTGACAGTGAATTCCTCTGCAGGATTTGTCTGCGTCTGCACGAGTGAAGAAATGAGCAGCACGCAAGCCACAAGGTTTCTGCTTCTCATAGTCGATTTCATTGTTTTTTCCTTTCGCTTGCGACCATTACTGAGGAAAGAGTTTCTTTTTCATTTCGGGCGAGAGCAGGATCCCCTTGACATAGGGAGTGTTCTGAATGTATTTCTTCACATACTCGTTGATATCGGCCCGGTTTATTTTTCGTAAGTTGTCAATGTAGTTCAAATAGTACTCCAAACTACCTGTGACTGACCACCAGAAGCCGACAGTATGCACAAAGGTCGAGGGCCGTTCCTGCCCGTACATTTCGTTGAGTTCCAGCTGTTCCTTTGCGTTGTCGACCTGGTCATCAGTATAGTAATCCGGGTCCGTCAACTTTTGCAGTTCTTCGAAGATCGCTTTCTCCGCTTCGAGGTATTTTTCCGGAGAGGTTTGAGCTTGAATGGTGATTGGCCCTGTATGGTCGAGCGTGTAGTAATTAATGGCCGCAAAAGAACAGAGTCCCGTTTCGACAAGCCTTTTCTGAAATTTGGAATTCCGTTGTGTGAGAATATAGCTGAGCACATCGGCCGCAAACGTCGCTTTCGGGTCTTTCGAAACACTCGGCCCGTGCATATTGATTTGAATGGTCACGGCGTTCACAGGTTTCTCCACCATCACTGTTTCCGATCTCTTCAGCGGCGGATGCATGGGAATGGGGTAGAGTGTAAACGGGTCCGGCCCCGACTTCCACGTTCCGAAATACTCCTCAGCAAGCTTGAAAATCTGGTTATGTTCAACGTCGCCGGCGACAAGCAACGCCGAGTTGTTCGGAATATAGTAACGCTCCTGAATCGTGCGCATCTTCTTCTGGTCGGCCGTCAGGATTACCTGGCGGTCACCGATCACGTTCTTCCGGCTGTAATGCTCGTACCAGAGTTTCCTGGAATTCTCGCGAAAGAGGTGAAAAAATGGATTGGCCTCACCGCGGTCATACTCTCCGGTAACAACGGGGCGTTCTTTGACGAGTTCTTCCTCAAGAAACAGCGGGGTCATAATTGCCGCGCGCATGAATTCAAGCCCGGCACGCAAGCTGTCCTTTCCAAACGTAAAGAAGTAGTTCACGCGTTCTTCAGATGTCGTCCCATTCCAGCTCATCCCCAATTCCCGTGCGCGCTCGAGGTACTTTTCCTGGTTCGGAATCGACGCATTGGCCTTAAAAAACATGTGCTCATACAGGTGAGACAGCCCGTTGTATTCCGGCGGCTCTGTGTACGAACCGTTACGAACATCCATCTCAATCGTCACGAGCGGCACGACAGGGTTTTCGATGACGATGACATCGAGCCCGTTCGGGAGCTCTTTGCTGTAAATGTTGTATTTTTGCCCAAACACCAACGTCGGCAAAAGAAACAACAAGGCTCCCCATCTTGATTGCTTGGATGAAGTGCTCATGGAGGGTCCTCTCTATCGTTGAAAATGGTGGCGGGGAAAATCCGTGGCGGCGAGAAATGTAGCAAGTGTCCCGACTATTGTCAAGCCCGTTAAGGGCGTATTGCGGCCTTCAGAGCGCTCTCCAGTTTCACCGCGTGACTGGATCCTGCAACGGCAAACACGCGGTGTTTCTTGTGCAGAAGGTCGATAATGACACGCGCGAAGTGCTCGTCGCGAAAGGCATTGGACTGAATAAAGATTTTCTGAAGATAACCGGGATATCCATATGCATCGGATGTTTCGCGCCAGTCTTTTTCTCCGGGAAAATCGGCCTTCCACATCGAATCAATCGTTGCAATGGAGGCAAGTGTGTTCTCCAGGCCACTGTACTTCGTCCTCTTTGATCGATACTCTTCGACAAAATCTTCAGGGTTTTCGGGTTTTCCGTGACGAAGGTTGCTCGCGTACGGCCGTATCACGTAGAAAAGAGCCACGCGTTTTGCGGGAAAACGCCGTAGTTGGAATTCAATTTCCTTCTCAAAAGGAGGCTCCCATGTATAACAGTCGATTCCTTTGCTCTGTGCAAGCTCAAGCACGAGGCCGCTTTCACCGAACGTCTCCACGGGATCCATGAACCACCGGAACAGAAAACCCATTCTGCCTTCTACCAGGGCCACTGTCGGATCGAACGATTTCCAGGCCTGACGGATTTGCTCAATCTGAGGGTCCTGAGGGTTTTTTGTGTGCTCTGAGCCGAAAAAGAAAACCCCGCCTGTTGAATCGCCATGCTGAAAAACATACGGCCGGGGATGAGTTTTAAAGACCTCGTCGTATTGTTCCGGCGTCATGATAGCTCTCTCGAGGTCCATTTCTGTGTATGCGGTGTAATACGCAGGCGATTTCCAGATCGGGCCGCAACCTCCAAGAGAGATTATGAGCGAGAGCAGGAGGGCGAAACAATGTATTTTCGGAATTTCCATGCTGGCAATATACGAACGGGGATGGGTTGAGTTGCGCAGGTTGGAGACGAGTCAGCGGAGTGACCTTCCGAAGGTTTTCATGTAAGACTTCCGGAGTCTGCAAAAGCATTCTTTTGAAGATTTCGGGAGTCTCGTCCTGGATTTCGGAAGGTTCTCGCTGGCAGGCGCCCACAACCAGCCTCTCATTGAGGAACTTGAGAAATGGGTTTCCTGCCTCTTGTGCCAGGACTTTCAGCGACAGCCAGCGCGTGGTTCCATGCCGCGACAAAATCTTCACCGATGCAGTTCCTCCAACCCGCTCCAGAGGATTCTTTGATGAGACGCAAAAGGTCTTTTTGACGGGGAGAGAGAAATCGTTCGGGATTTCCTCCCTGTCCAATCGCCGCATTCACACGAGCCGCCTGCGTCTCCGTCATAGGCACAAATCGAAGAAGTGTCCGCGATAAATAATACTTTGGCTCCTTGTCCGCCCGTAGAGGCTCGTCCGACAATTGAGCAGCGTCGTCGACGATCGTCTCCGCAATGGAGAGTTGCTCTTTCGATTTTGTAAACACTCTCACCGCGCACGAGTTCTTCTCTGCATGCTGAACCAGTTTTGCATACGGAATCACCGCCGGGTCAAAGGTCACATCGACGACCTCATGGCCTTTTACAAACCCCGGCCTTGTCTTCAAAACGCCGTCGAGTGCGCCGAACTCGGCTTCACCGGTCCAAAAGCAGCTCATGACAAACGTCGCATGTTCAACCGATCGTTCCTGGCTGGCAAGTTCGTCGTGGAGTAAACGAAGGTACGGCGGAATCGGCCTGCCTGTCCGCTCCAACGCCGTCACCATCGCTGATGTCAGGCCTCGCTGCGAATAGTTGCCGTCGAGCCGTCCAGCAAGCTCTTTTCGGTCTGCGGTCACAATTCGAACAACAGGATTATTCCACGACGGTTCGTTAAAGGACTTGAGCGTTGTTCTGTCTTCGCCGGAGATATTATTGTACACGGCAAGAGGAATAAACTCAGACTCAATTGCTTCAACGATGAGCGGATGGCTCAACACCTGTTCGCCGTAGCCGACGCACGTGGCGCACCCCGGGACTTCCTGAAAAAGGATGAGGAGTGGTTTGTTCGCTTCATGTGCTCTGTTCCGTGCGTTTTCAAAGCCCCTGAGCCAATTCACGAGGCCAAGCTCCCTGACAAGAGGCTCAGGTTTTTTCGAAGCATTGCTATCGTCAGAACGCGGGGCTTCATTCCTTTTTGCCCCGACCAATAACACCGTCAGTGAACCGAAAGCCGCTAAAACGAGAAGAAGGGAATACTTTTTCATTTTGACCGATCCTTTATTTTCCCAGGTATGTTGCGGAACTCCATCTCAACAAGTCGGTCGGAAGAAAAGTTTCGGCAGGGAGTGCGAAATCTCAAATCTTTGGAATAACGTGAGCGTACAGCAGATCACCTTCTCTATTAAAGAACTCAACAAGCATCTGGTTGGCCGAAAGCCTAAACCACGTGAATCCCATGTTCGTCATTGCGAAAATGGTGTTGTCCTGCCATGTGACGCTGCGATGAGTTCCTCCTGCGCCGATAACCATGTAATACACACCTTTGATAGGTTTCTTCAGCTCCTGATGATGGTCGTGCCCGGCGAGATATGCATCCACCTTGTATTTTAGGAAAAGCGGTTCAAGCAGATTGATCATTCCTTTGTTGTCGCCGTGAGACCCACCTGAGTACAAAGCATGGTGTCCGAGCACAATTTTCCATCGGGTATTCGAAGTTTGGAGCTGTTCTTCAAACCATTTGAGCTGTGCCCGGTAATCGATCGTTTCAATAGTCTGGCCTTCTTCGATTTCCTCGACGCGCTCTGCGTCAAGGGGCGTCGTATCAAGGCCGAAGAACTGAACGGAGGTGGAATCGTCGATAGGCTGGGCAAAGGCATAATACCGTGCAGGCATTTTCCATCTCTTGCTTGCGCTTACGGAGGTATATTCCACCTGAGCCTGCGGATTTGTGTAGTAGTCGTGGTTCCCGAGAACGGCGTAGAAAGGAACCTGCAGGCTTGTGTGCGAATACATTTTCTCGAACTTGCTTTCCCACTGTTCATCGGTCACCGAGCTTACACCGGACGCGTAGAAATTGTCGCCAAGGAAAAGCACAAACGAAACAGGATCCTCGGCTGCCTTACGTCCCATGCCCTCAGCTACGTCCCGTTGGCCTGCCCGTCCTGTTCCGGCATCACCAACTGCGATGAACTGCAGGTATTTTGTCCCGGGGTTTTTCGGCGGGATCGTAAATGGGGGTGTCGGCTGCAGATTCTTGACAGAACTCGTCAGGATAACTTCCTGGAACCATACTCCAAAGCCACAATCAAACGCGGCAAACGAAAATAGTCCCAGAAGCAAAAAGGTCAACAACTTGATGCCAGGTTTCTTCATGAGATTCACGACAGCATCATTCCTTCTTCGGTGGTAATGCGTCAATCATTTCTTTTGCATGAACAAAAAGAACCGCGCCAAGCGTCATTGCTTCTATTGCCTGGTCGGTCGTGAGATCGGAAGAGCG
>CAYNRS010000113.1:0-6116 GCA_964399565.1 uncultured Ignavibacteriaceae bacterium | reverse complement strand
GGAAGAAATGTAAAAGCCTATGCACGAAGAAGAAGTACTCGGTAAAGCATACGATGCGCGGCTTATGCGCCGCTTGCTGAAGTATCTGCGGCCGTATCGCTGGCACGTCGTCATCGGCATTGTGATGAGCATTGTCATCAGCGGCATGGAGGCTCTGCGCCCGTATTTCACAAAGATCGCCGTTGACCAGGATATCGCGAACGCTGACAAGTCAGGCCTTCTCATGACGACCCTGTTATTTCTCGCTGTCCTTGTGGTGCGGGGAATCATACAGTATGCCAATGCCTATCTTACTCAGTGGATAGGTCAACGCACAATCTTTGACCTTCGCATGGAGGTCTTCCAACATCTTCAAAACCTCTCTCCAAAGTTCTACGACAAAAACCCCATCGGCCGGCTTATCACGCGGGTGACCAACGACGTTGAAGTCCTGAATGAAATGTTTTCCTCAGGGATTGTCATGGTCTTTAGCGATGTGTTTACTATCGCGGCCATTCTTTATTTCATGTTCACGATGAACCTCGGCCTCGCTTTGGTTTCTCTCAGCGTCCTGCCTCTCCTTTTTTACGGCACTTTTTTGTTTCGAAGAAAGGCCCGCGAGGCATATCGCGAAGTACGGCTTCAAATCGCCCGGATCAACTCGTTTATGCAGGAACACATTACCGGAATGCTCGTGGACCAGATTTTCAACAGGGAAAAGAAGTCTTTCGACAAGTTTTCCTCCATCAACGGCGCGCATCGTGATGCAAACATCAAGTCCATCTTTTATTATGCAGTGTTTTATCCGGGCATTGATCTGATCGGCGCCCTTTCTATCGGACTGATCATTTGGTATGCAGGAGCAAATGCGCTTGAAGGCGCCGTCACTATCGGTACCGTCATGGCGTTTGTACAATTCAACGAGATGTTCTGGAGACCGATCCGGGATCTTTCAGAGAAGTACAACATTCTGCAAACGGCGATGGCATCGTCCGAACGCATTTTCCACCTGCTCGACGATACTTCAGTCCTTTCAGCCCCTCAAAACCCTGTTTCCTATGACCACGTGAAAGGCGCAATTGAATTCCGTAATGTCTGGTTTGCCTACAATGTTCCCTCCGATGGCGCTCAATCGCCTGAATGGGTTTTAAAAGATATTTCGTTCTCGATCAAACCGGGAGAGACGGTTGCCATTGTCGGCCATACGGGAGCTGGTAAAACTTCGATTATCTCCCTGTTGAGTCGATTCTATGATATTCAAAAGGGTGAAATTCTTGTCGATGGCTTGAACATACAACACGCGAAAGCCCAGGACCTCAGAAAACACATTGGCGTGGTTCTCCAGGATGTGTTTCTCTTTTCCGGAGATATCAAGGGGAACATCAATCTGGGCGACCCTGCAATCTCCCTGGATCGCATCAAAGCGGCTGCACGCGTTGTCGGAGCCCACAGATTCATCGAGCAGCTTTCCGGCGAATACGATGCCGAGGTAAAAGAACGAGGCGCTACGCTCTCCGTCGGACAAAAACAATTGCTTTCATTTGCGCGGGCGCTGGCGTTTAACCCGAGAATACTCGTTCTCGATGAAGCCACCTCCAGCGTCGACACAGAGAGCGAGCAATTGATTCAGGCGGCAATCAGAAAACTGCTTCAGGGACGAACCGCGATCGTCATTGCTCACAGACTCTCCACGATTCAGAACTCGGATAAGATCATCGTGCTCCACAAGGGTGAGGTGAGAGAAATGGGAACTCACCAGGAACTTCTAGCGCTCAACGGAATCTATCGCCGGCTCTACGAGCTCCAGTACAAAGATCAAGAGGTGAAGTTGTCCCCCGCTTCATAATCAGGCTTGTGATGGATTAAAACTTTCTTTACCTTTCCGTGTAACTTTACAGACGTCCGATGAGCTTTCAGAAAAAAGTCATCACCATTGAGCGCCATATCATCGAGGGCGAACGCGCACATCCGGGCGCCACGGGTGGCTTTTCAGCGATCTTGCGCGATTTCATGCTTGCATGCAAAATCATCTGGCGTGAGGTGAGCAAAGCGGGACTGGTGGATATTCTCGGCGCCGCGGGAAAAGAGAATGTTTCGGGCGATCAGGTGAAAAAACTTGACGTGTTTGCCGACGAGACCATCTACAGGGCCATGGACCACGGCGGCCACCTCTGCGTCATGGCGTCTGAGGAGAATGAAGATGTTCTGCATATTCCCGACAAATACCCGACCGGGAAGTATGTGCTTCTCTATGATCCGCTGGACGGCTCCTCCAACATCGATGCGAACGTCAACATCGGCACAATTTTCTCCATCTTTCGTCGCGTCAGTCCGGCAGGAAAAGGAACGATGCAGGATTGCCTCCAGCCCGGCTATAAGCAGGTCGCTGCCGGTTATGTTGTATACGGATCGTCCACGATGCTCGTCTACACAACGGGAGAGGGTGTTCACGGTTTCACACTCGACCCCGGCATTGGCGAGTTCCTGCTCTCCCATGAAGATATACGGATCCCAAAACGGGGGAAAATCTACAGCGTAAACGAAGGTAATTATCGTTACTGGTTTGACGGTGTGAAAAAATACGTCAAGTATCTCCAGGAAGAAGACAAGTCAACCGGCAGGCCCTATTCCGGTAGGTACATCGGCTCAATGGTTGCCGACATTCATCGAACGCTTTTGTATGGCGGCATTTTCATGTATCCCGGAGACCAGCGCCATCCCAACGGAAAGCTGCGGCTCATGTACGAAGCCAATCCGACTTCATTTCTTATTGAGCAGGCCGGCGGCAGGGCAAGCAACGGTAAAGATCGAATCCTCGACATCATTCCGAAATCTCTCCACCAAAGAACCCCGCTGTTCATCGGCAGCTCTGAGGATGTGTGCGTTGCGGAGGAATTTCTTCAGGGAAAACGCCAACTTCAAACAGTGGCTGCCTCTTGATACACGACCTCGCGATTCAAGAAGCAACTTTTGTCGTTGTCGACGTCGAGACGACGGGTATGAGCCCCATTGACGACAGGATCACCGAGCTCGCCATGATGAAGGTGCAGGGCGGAGTCTTGCGGGATGAGTTCTCGACTCTGGTGAATCCGCTCATTTCGATTCCGAATTATGTCACGGAACTCACGGGGATCGACAACCTGATCGTTCGTGACGCGCCAACCGCTCGAGAAGTCGTGCCCTACATGGAGGAGTTTCTTCTAAATGCAATCTTTGTTGCTCACAACGTGGGGTTCGACTGGAGTTTTGTTTATCACACGGCGAGGAGAGAACGCGGTCTTGCTCTTTCTAACCCGCGGCTCTGCACAGCAAGACTCAGCAGAGTCATCCTTCCCTATTTGCCCAGCAAATCCCTGGGGCCCGTGGCGAGGTTCCTGGATATCAACATTCACCAAAGACACCGCGCTTCGGGCGACGCCTTTGCAACAGCGCTTGTACTCGTAAAATACCTCTCATATCTCCAGAAACGCTACGCGATCCAGACGGTGGAAGAACTCTTGCGGTACCAGGAGATAATCGAAAGAGTAGAGAGCCCTCAAACGTAGCCCTCACCGACGGCCGACCGGCCTCGGCATCGTTACGAGGCTTCCGTTTCCTGCTTGATCCGCTGCCTGCACACCAAACAAAAATTCGTCTTTGGAAACTTTGAGGGTCAATGTAGTGTCGCGGGTGAAAGCCGACCGCTGCCAAACAGGTGAGCTTGTTTCACGATATCGCACATAATACCCCGCGACGTCGGGTTCCATATTGCGATTCCACCGGAGCGTGGTTTCATAACCGAGTTGTGCGGTAAGAAGACCCACGTTCGTCGGGGGAGCTGGTGCGTTTGCGAGAGTAGCTAACACGGCAGCGTTGGTCCTTGCGACCTTAGCGCAATATTCGAAATCCATGAATTTTGGCAAGTCGCCGAATTCCTTCCCGTTTTCCACACGGACGTCCTGATGCTGGTGGTCGTAGTTTTCTTTGACCTCGCTGAATCGGACCGCCCGGAATCCCCGCTCATGAAACGGGCGATGGTCGCCGCCCCGCAAGAACCTGTCCAGCCTATAAACCATGGCAACGCCGAACGATTTTTGATAAAGCTCGCCAACCTCCTTCACATATCGGGCTAGAGATCTCGAGCCCCCATCGTTTTCATAGCCGAGCGAAATCCGCTGGCGAAATGCTGTACCTGTATCCAAAGGGCTGAACGCCTCCGAAAACAGCCGCACATACTTGTTTTCCCTTGAACCATCCCCTCCTCTGGAATTCCCAACAATGTCATTGTTTAACACAGCTTCCACATTCCACTTCTCTTGCTTTGCCATTTCAGCCCACGCTGCAGCTCCCAAAAGCCCTTGTTCCTCGCCAGCCACGGCCATGAAGACGAGAGTTGCGTCAAACCTGTGTCTTGACAAGACACGAGCCAATTCCAGGACAACCGCCGTGCCGCTCCCGTCATCATTTGCTCCCGGCGCCGCGCTTACAGAATCCATCGGGTTGCTTGCCCGCGAATCATAATGACCGCTGACCACAATAATTCTGCCCGGCATGAGATGATGAGTCGGCTCCGGGGAGAGCGTGGCGACCACATTCACAACTTTCGTGGGAGATGGGATGCGGTTCGAAGGTGGAACGATCGTCCCGAAAAAATCGACTGACATCCTCCCCTCTGCTTCCTGGGCGTATTTTTCAAACTCGGATTTTATCCATCGCCTCGCAGCCCCAATCCCGCGCGTTTCACTCATGGTATCCGACAGCGTGTGGCGCGTGTCAAAAGCAGCCAACTTCTCGACACTTGTGCGGATATTGTTCGCTGAAATCTCCTTCACAATCCTCTCAACCGTGGAACTCTTCTGCGGAGGTTTCTGCGAGAATGCTGCAACGCTGCCGCAGAACACCCATAATAGAATTTTTTTCATTTTCCGGCCTTTCACTCGATGAACATAAACAGCCCGCTATTTGGAATTACCTTCAAGCTCCCGGGAAGCGGCATCAATGAGCGTTGCCTGATTCTCGAGTGCCTGGGCCACACGCACAATTTCAGATTCCGCCTCTTTCCACCTTTTCTGTTCAATTGCCTCCCTCACGCCTGGAATTGTCTTGACGCCATAGCCTGTGTAAAATCCCGGAGCGTAGATCAAATGTTTGAACCACGGACGGATGGGCAATCCCTTCTCGTTTGTCAATCTTCTCTCGCTTTGAATGAGTTTTTGATTCACGGAACGAATCGTCTCTTCCGGCCGCGAACCGCCACCAGCTTTCAAGGCCTTGTCAAAACGCTCCGCACTTCGCGTGAGAGTTTCCAGGGCATTCTCCAACGGAGCAAAATTGACAAAAGGTGGAACCTCTTCAGCGGACGGCGGAACATACGGGTCTTTGGGGTCGGCAATAGCTGTGAAAACTCCTTCACTGATCTGCTTGTTTCTTTCCTTGATTTGATCCTGAAGGGTCGTCAGGAGTTTTTTCAGCTCACCGAGATATTTCCGGATCGTCTCAGCGAAATTTGAAAAATCATACGGCAGGAGTTCAGCATCTGCTAGACGAATAACAGCGGTGCCCCCGGTTTGCGACAACGCACGACCGTAGGAAAAATCAGTATCGGAAAAGTGAGTGAACCAGTAAAAATCGTCGTAGATGGAATGATAGATTCCTCCGCCGTCTTCACCGCCGTACCCGATGTTTAACGAAGCAATCCCCAGATGGTCGAGGAATGCCGTGTAATCCGAACCCGAACCTAACGCCCCAATCCTCAGGTCGGGACGCGTCCGAGCCTCCGTTCTGTCCTCCGGAGATCGGCTGTTTCCAATGCGCCACAGCTGACTGCGTTTCCAGGCCGAGATCTTTTTCTCAGGATCCTCAATTTCTTTTGCCACGCCGTTGATGAATTTCTCGAGCGAATGAGAGCCGGCGACAAAAAGAAAACCGCGGCCGTTGGAATCAGAATTGATATAGACAACTGCTTTTTGCTTCAATTCATCCGCGTGCGCCTCAGCCCATTCAGTTGACCCGAGAAGACCTTGTTCCTCTGCGTCCCACGCACAATACAGGATTGTCCGTTTCGGCTTCCATCCTTGCTTCAGGAGCTCTGCCATACCTCTCACCTCTTCCATCTGAGCAACCATTCCCGATACTGGATCCTGAGCGCCGTTGACCCA
>CAYNRS010000112.1:0-6119 GCA_964399565.1 uncultured Ignavibacteriaceae bacterium | reverse complement strand
CGGTGACCTTCATGCCAAAGCCCATCTTCGGGGACAACGGCTCCGGAATGCACGTTCACCAAAGCATTTGGAAAGCTGGGAAGCCTCTTTTTGCAGGGACCGGCTATGCCGGCCTCAGTGAAATGGCGATGTATTACATCGGCGGGCTGTTGAAACATGCTCCCGCGCTTTGCGCATTGACAAACCCCACCACAAATTCATACAAGCGGCTTGTGCCCGGATTCGAGGCTCCTGTGAACCTTGCGTACTCGCAGAGAAACCGCTCGGCGTCCGTACGAATTCCCATGTACTCTTCAAACCCGAAGGCAAAGCGGATCGAGTTCCGATGCCCGGATCCAACGTGTAATCCGTATCTGGGATTCCCAGCAATGTTGATGGCGGGTCTTGACGGAATTATCAACAAGATCGACCCGGGAAAGCCGCTCGACAAGGACATCTACGACATGACGCCCGAGCAGCTTCGTGACGTTCCGTCGGCGCCGGGTTCTCTCCCTGAAGCGTTGGCCGCTCTTGAAAGAGACCATGACTTCTTGCTGAGGGGAGACGTGTTCAGCGAGGATGTGATCGAGACATGGATTGAGTACAAGACGGAAAAGGAGTCGAAGCCTATGCAGCTGCGTCCTCATCCGTATGAGTTCATGCTTTATTACGACGCGTAAAGCAGACAAGGTAACCCTTCGGAGGTCAAGCATAGTCGCGTGACCTTCGAACGTCTTGATGTTCCCGAACCCCGGCACGTGTGTCGGGGTTTTTGTTTGCATTTCAGAAGCGTTCTTGCTACTTTTTGAGAGTTCAACGATGGCCGACCCCGCCGATTTTACTCACATCAGGTACGAAGTTCATCAACGAATTGGCACCATCACGCTGTGCAGAGCGGAGAAGCACAACGCTCTCGATGACGTCATGGTGGCCGAATTGTCGGACGCGTTTTTTGCCGCGCAGAAGGATTCCAGCGCCAAGGTTATCATCTTGAAAGCGGAGGGTGAATCTTTTTGCTCGGGGGCGGATCTGGCATATCTTCAACGAATTTCGAAATTCGATTTCAACCAGAACCAGGAGGATTCATCAAAACTGATGAAGCTTTTCCTCCAAATTTATACGCATCGAAAACCGGTGATTGCCCTTGTTCAAGGTCCAGCTTTGGCGGGTGGATGCGGCCTTGCATCCGTGTGCGACTTTGTGCTTGCCGCACAGGAGACGGCAAAATTCGGCTACACGGAAGTCAAAATCGGCTTCATTCCCGCAATTGTGATGGTTTTTCTGGTGAGGAGAATTGGGGAGGCTCGGGCAAGGGCCTTGACGTTGAGAGGGAATGTCCTCTCCGCCGAAGAAGCATTGCAGATGGGTTTGGTGAACCAGGTTGTGCCGGCTACAAGCCTTGACCTTCAGGGTGTCGAACTGGCTACACAACTGGCTGAAAAGTGCAGCTCTTCCTCTCTGGGGCTGATCAAAGAGCTTCTTGCGCGCATCCACGGCATGTCCACGAGCGATGCTCTGGATTACGCTGCAAACCTGAACGCGCTCACCAGAATGACGGAGGATTGTAAGAAAGGGATCGAGTCCTTTTTGAAAAAGGAGCCGATGAAATGGTAGCAATTTGTGCAGGCAGAACGCATACGTATTTTCAGATTCTTCCCGCCATAGAGAATGGCGGGAGCCGTCGTGTTAAAAACCAACGGGACCAGATGACATTCGGCAGCAAATGAGCGACCTCACCTCTTATATTCGCAACGTTCCCGACTTTCCAAAGAAGGGGATCGTTTTCCGGGATATCACGACCCTCCTCAAAGAGCCCAAAGCTTTCGAGAAAGCAATTTCGACACTTCAGGAGAAATATGATGGTACAAAGATAGAGAAGGTCGTGGGAGTTGAGTCGAGAGGATTCATCCTTGGCGCGGCTCTGGCGTTGAAGCTTGGAGTGGGATTTGTGCCAATCCGGAAAAAAGGCAAACTGCCGGCAGAAACGGTCCGCGAAGAATACTCCCTGGAGTATGGAAAGGACTCCATCGAGATTCACAAGGATGCCATCAAGCCGGGGGAGAGAATCCTGGTGCACGATGATTTGCTCGCCACCGGCGGGACCATCGACGCCGCGTGCAAACTTGTGGAACGCGTCGGCGGCACAATTGTTGGCCTGTGCTTTCTTGTGGAGCTGAATTTTCTGAGAGGCAGGGATCGGCTTGGCAAGTATGATATCTTCTCTCTGATTCAGTACGACAAGGAATGAACTCTGCTGTACAAAATTCCCAACGCCCCTCCCTGAAGGGGCTTTTTTTTGCCTGACGTATGCTGAGGATTGGAGAAAAAGCTCCGGATTTTGAAGTGAAGCTTCACACGGGAGTACGGTTTCGTTTGAGCGATCAAAGAGACGAGCGCAATGTGGTTCTGTATTTCTACCCGAAGGATTTTACCTGGGGCTGTACGAAAGAAGGATGCCTCTTTGCAGGACATATTCAAGAAATCAGAAGTCTGAATGCGCTGATCATCGGCGTGAACGGGGACGGCATGGAAACACACAGGAAATTCGCGAAGGAATACAATTTTCCGTTTCCCCTTGGCTCGGATCCGGACCTGGAAGTGTGCAGGAATTATCGTGTGCTGTGGATGCGCGGGATCGCAGTCCGGCGGGTGACATACATTATCGATAAGAAACAGTACGTTCGGGGAGTTGCACACCACGAGCTTCTCATCGAGAGACATTGGAAATACATCCTGCGCACGCTGAGACAACTCAAGGAAGAACAAGACGTCGAGGAATACAACCGACAGGCGTGGAACTTATGAAAACCATTATCGAGCCCTTCAAAATCAAATCCGTGGAGCCAATACGGTTCACCACGGAATCGGAACGCGAGCAGATTCTCCGGAAGGCATTTTACAATCCCTTCCTGATTCACGCGGAAGACGTCCTCATCGATCTTCTGACGGACAGCGGAACCTCGGCAATGAGCGCGAAGCAGTGGGCGGGAATTATGGAAGGAGATGAATCCTACGCAGGCTCAAAAAGTTTCTTTCGGTTTGAGAAAATCATCCGTGAGCTCACCGGATTCAAGCATGTTATCCCGACGCATCAGGGACGGGCGGCGGAAAAGATCTTCTTTGCCATCGAAGGGGGAAAGGGAAGATTCATCCCGAATAACACACACTTCGACACGACCAGAGCCAATGTCGAATACTCGGGGGCAGAGGCGGTCGACTTCCTCACAGCGGAAGGAAAAAAACCGGAGGTCAATGCTCCGTTCAAGGGAAACATGGATGTCGAGGCACTGAAGAAGTTCATTAAAGAGAAAGGAAGAGAGAACATCCCTGTATGTTTTATTACTGTAACCAACAACTCCGGCGGCGGACAGCCTGTATCCATGCAGAACCTGAGGGATGTTAAAAAGGTCCTCAAAACGTTTGGCATTCCGCTTTTTCTGGACGCGTGCAGATTTGCTGAGAATGCTTTTTTCATCAAGAAACGGGAACCGGGATATGCAAAAAGGTCGCTCGTTGACATCGCAAAGGAGATGTTCTCATACGCTGACGGCTGCACCATGAGTGCAAAGAAGGACGGACTTGTGAACATGGGAGGATTTCTGGCATTAAATGATGATCTCATTGCGCGCCAGGCAAGGAACCTGCTCATCGTGACGGAGGGTTTTCCGACATACGGCGGGCTTGCAGGGCGGGACCTGGAAGCCATCGCACAAGGGTTGGAAGAGGTACTTGACGAGCATTATCTGACATACAGGATTCGTTCTGTTGAGTATCTGGGAGAAAAGCTGACGGCGGCCGGGATTCCAATTGTTCAACCTCCGGGCGGGCATGCCATTTACATCGACGCCAGGGGTTTTGCACCGCACATTCCTGTCGATCAGTATCCGGGTCAGTCTATCGTTTGTGCTTTGTACCTGGCAGGCGGGATTCGTTCGGTGGAAATCGGCAGTGTCATGTTTGGAAAATACGATGCAAAGGGAAAGCTCATTTCGCCTGCCATGGAGCTTGTTCGTCTGGCCATTCCGCGGCGTGTGTACACCCAGAGTCACATTGATTACGTCGCCGAAGTCGTGCAACAAGTCTTTGCCGACCGCAAAAAACTTCACGGTTTCAAGATCACGGAGGAAGCGCCCATTCTGCGGCACTTCACTGCAAAGTTCAAGCCGGTTTCGTGAAAATGACAGCCGGTGTCAATCTCAAATGTCTGGCCAAATGTCAGCCCGCGAGCGTCAGAGTGTGGACCGCGACACTAAAGCAGGCTTTTGTCGAAGCACATTTGAAGAATTCCGTTGATTTCAATGGCCATTCTGGGTACCTTTTGTTTTAGACACCACATTTCACGCCCCCTACATCGATGATCACGTGCCCGGTTTGTCATTCTGAGAATGACAGCTATGCGACCGTCTGCCTCAACTGCAAAGGATACCTTCAAAACCGCGTTCCCAACCTGAATTTGTTCGAGACAATGTGGGAAGTTGTCGAATCTCCTCGCCGTGCATTTCACACGATTACACTCGCAGAGCACAAAAACTATTCCATCTTTCTTTTTGTCCTTTTTGGGATCAGCCTTTCTTTCACGAGTTTTTGGTACCTCCGTATTGGCAATCGCTTTGAGACTCTTTTTGAGCTTATCTTCTGGGCCTTAGGGGTTGGTGTGGCGATCGGTATCGGGCTTTTGTTGATTCTTCCTCCAATTTATCACTTGGGCGCAAAATTAATGGGGGGGAAAACGGGGTACCGGTCATCGGTGGGACTTCTTTCTTATTCCATGGTCCCAGTGGTTGTTTCGCTGTTTTTTGTACTGCCTGTGGAACTCCTGACGTTTGGAATGTATTTGTTCACGGCGAACCCGCATCCGCACACGATCAAACCGGTGTCGTATATTGCCCTTGTAGGATTTGACGCGGCGGTATCGCTCTGGTCGATTATCCTGGCTGTCCTTGCCACGGCCGAAGGGCATCAGCTATCGAAGTTCAAAGCACTTGTGGTGGTTTTTCTGACCCTGACGACGCTCGGCGGAGTTTTCTTTTTGACGCCAAAAGTGTTGAGGTTATGACGAAAGAACACTTCGAGGAAATCGCCCAGACAGCGTTTGACCATCTTCCCGGGGAATTCAAAAGCCGCATCGACAATGTCAGGATTGTTGTCGAGGATTACCCGGACGCTGATGTGCTTGATAACGTCAGGGCATCGCGGACGTCGCTCCTGGGTCTTTATCAGGGTACCCCGCTTCCGCATCGGAACACATGGTATGGGACGTCTGCGACTGGCCCCGACAAGATTACGCTGTATCAAAAGAACATCGAAGCCGTGTGCAGAAATGATGCGGAAGTGGAATCGAGAATTCTCGAGGTGTTATACCACGAGATTGGCCATTATTTTGGAATGAACGAGAAGGAGATCCGTGCTGCCATGAAGAATTTTCAATAACAGCAACAGAGAAAGGTTTCTATGCCCAAGGTGATCCTTCAGATCTCGTACGATATTGACCCTCAACGGAGAGAAGAATACCTGAGTCTGACAAAAGAGCTGAAACGTCATTTGACCGACGTGCGGAAAAAGAAATACTCCATTTTCGAGCTGAAGGGAAGGAAGAACTCTTTTGTGGAGCAATTCTTTTGCGATTCGATGGAAGAGTATGAGGCTCTTGAAGACGACATCGACGAGACGACAGAAAATCTCGTAAACAAACTTGAATCGATGATTAAGGACGGGAAGGCGAAATACACGACGCTGGTTGAAGCAGAATAGCATCCAAGACATGGTGAGCGAAGTCGAACCATGAACTTAGCTAATTCGGAAGCATGGGTGTACATCCTTCAGTGCTCGGATGGGTCTTATTACACGGGAAGCACCACAGATATTGATGCGCGAGTTTTCGACCATGAAAATGGAGCTTACGATGGGTATACGGCTTCACGTCGTCCTGTCAAGCTGATTTGGTCTGATGATTTCCCAAATATGGAACAAGTATTCGAGGTTGAAAGGCAAATAAAAGGTTGGACCAGAAAGAAGAAAGAGGCGCTCATGAAGGGAGACATGGAATTGCTGCATTGGCTTGCTGAATGCAAGAACGCCACTCATTATAAGAATACAACATGAGGCCAAGAGCATCCTTCGGCTTCACTCAGGATGTAAGT
>CAYNRS010000111.1:0-6127 GCA_964399565.1 uncultured Ignavibacteriaceae bacterium | reverse complement strand
CCCATTAAGCCTTCCCCCTGCAACGACGGTCCGAAGGCGAATGGCTTCGCCAGAAAGATCGGTTCTTGTCACTACATTTCCTGACGAGGCCGAATAGCCCTCATTAAATAAGAGATAGACAACCCGCAATACGGCATCGAGTCGGCCTGGAAGCTCGGAAGCTGTCGGAACCTGATACGGGATTCGAGCGTCGCGGATTTTCGTTTTCGCACGGACAATGCGCTGTGCAATGGTCGGACCGGAGGTCAGAAAGGCACGAGCAATTTCTTCTGTCGTCAAGCCGCAGACTTCCCTGAGGGTTAATGCGAGTTGCGCTTCCAGCGGCAAGGCGGGGTGACAACACGTAAAAACGAGTCTCAGCTGGTCGTCTTCAACTCCTTCATCGATTTTCTCTGCAGGGTCAGCGACATCAGCTTGCACCTGGTCGGCGAGTTCCGTCAGCGACGAATCGAATCGGGAATTTCGACGAAGGTTGTCAATTGCTTTGAAACGTCCGGCCGATACGAGCCACGTGCGCGGGTTTGCCGGAACGCCGTCGCGCGGCCATTGCTCTGCAGCGGCGGCAAAAGCTTCGTGGAGGGCGTCCTCAGCTACGTCGAAATCGCCAAGCAACCGAATGAGTGTTGCAAGAACGCGACGGGATTCCGTGCGATAGAAGGAATCAAGAATGTTCCGGAGGTTTTGTGCCGAGACTGCGGTCATGCGGTCCTGTCAATCACACGTCGGACAACGTGAGTTGAACTTTGATGGCATTTCCGTCCTCGATAGCTTCTTTCTTTCGAACGTCCGCTTTGATGGGAAGCAGGTACTCTCCTTCCTTGGTTGGAAAGATCGACGTTTTCCATTCGGATGTTCCTATCTTCGCTGTAACACGGATGGAACCAAAACCGCGCAACCGGCCATGCATGACGTTCTTGATCTTGCCTGAAACAACTTTGCGGACAGTGAAGAAATGCCAGCCGCCGAAGCCGGGGTATTTCCACATTTTGCCCTTAACAATGAAAGTCATAGCGGCGTCATTACTTCGTTATAAATCTCTGAAAGAAAACCTCAGGAGGGTTTCTTCTGTAGAGGATCTATCCCCGGCACCTCACTCACCGTGGAAGAATGTACCAAAACGTTTCGAAAAAAACCTTTACCGAAGTCAGCGCAATCGCTAACCCTCGGGGTGATGTTATGTCAAAGGTTTTTACGAGCCCTGTGGATCAAACACTCGGGACTCGCCAACTTTACTTCCTGCCTTCACCTTCAGTGAACATTAAGAAATTGTTAATTCAGTGTTGCTGGATGCGCTTCCTTGCTACAGTATCAATGTTCCGGTATATTGCGCCAGTTTTTCACACTCTCTAAACCATGCCGAAAACTATCCTTGTCGTTGACGACGAAAAAGACATCGTCGACCTGCTGAAGTACAACCTTGAGAAAGAGGGATATGCGGTCCTGACGGCCTCAAATGGCAGAAAGGCTCTTGAGCAGGCAGGCAAGAAACCCGATTTGATTCTGCTCGATATTATGATGCCTGAGATGAGTGGCTATGAGGTCGTAAAGGAACTCAAACGGGACAAAAAGACTGAATCCATCCCCGTTGTTTTTCTCACAGCGAAAGGCTCTGAAACAGATGAAATTGTGGGGTTGGAAATCGGCGCTGACGACTATATCACGAAGCCGATTAGCGTCGGAAAGATCCTCGCTCGTGTGAGAACAATGTTCAGACGCGAACAACGCGAGTCGAAGGTGACCACCGGAACACGGGAAATTATCAAAATCGATGACCTGGAAATCAACGTTCCGAACTACTCCGCCAGACTCGCACAGAGAGAAATTGCTTTCCCCCGGAAAGAGTTTGAAACGCTCGTCTACCTCGTGAACAACAGGGGCAGAGTGATCACCAGAGAATCTCTCTTGAATGCTGTGTGGGGAGAGAATGTCTACGTCGTCGACCGCACGATTGACGTGCACATACGAAAGATCCGGGAAAAACTCGGCAAATATGCCGACTACATCGAAACAGTCAAAGGTGTCGGCTACAGGTTCAAGGCAAAGAGTTGAAAAGCATACAGTCAAAAATCACGGCCACGTATGTTGCCCTTGCCCTGCTGATCGTTACCAGCACAGGCTTCCTTTCGAGCTCCGGCGTGGAATCCTTTTTCAAGCAACACCTCGTCAACAGCCTTAACCAACAGGTCGACCTCGTTGCTTATTTCCTTCAGCGCAGTTCGTCGCTTTCCTTTGTGCAAATCGACAGCGCGGTTCGAACAATTTCCGGGATTGAGAACATTCGCGTTACACTCATCAACGCGGACGGCAAGGTAATCGCCGATTCGGACGTCCCTCCGGAAGAACTCTCGACGGTTGAGAACCACCTGAGCAGGCCTGAAATTCAGGAAGCCCTGAAAACCAACCTTGGAACAAATATGCGCCGCAGTACAACCGTCGGCCGTGATTTTCTTTATGTCGCAAAGGCTCTCCATTCTTCGCTCGAAGGAGAGTTCTTCCGTGACCTCAAGTTTATTCGCCTTAGCATTCCTCTCGAGGAAGTCCAGGCGGAAATCAACAGCATAAGGCTCAGCATACTCATTGCCGGTTTCGTTGTTCTTGTTCTCATTACCGGAATAAGCGTACTGGTGTCCCGCAAACTATCGAAACCCATGGTACAGATCGCGCGAAGCCTGGAACGCATCCGAACCGGAGACCTCAACGAACACATTCGTGTTGATTCCAAAGATGAAATCGGGCGTGTTGCGGGTGCTGTCAACGAGCTTGTCGAAAAACTGAAAGACGATATCGCGCAACTAGAGAAGCTGGAACGCGTGCGGAGCGAGTTTCTGGGAAATGTGTCCCACGAACTGCGGACGCCAATTTTCGCCATTCAAGGATACCTTGAAACACTCTTGAACGGAGCTCTTAACGACTCGAATGTGAATCGCTCCTTCCTGGAAAAAGCGCAGGCAAATGCTCAACGTCTCAACACGCTTCTGGCCGACTTGATCAATATTTCGCAAATCGAGTCGGGTGAAATGAAAATGAGCTTCCGCTTTTTCCGGATCAACGAGTTTTTGGAAACAACGGCGAAGGATTTTCATTCTGCTGCGCAACAGCTTGGCGTGAACTTAAGCTTGAATCTTCAAGCCAACGATTCGTCAGAAGTCTATGGCGACCGCGAGAGGATTCAGCAGGTGATGGCCAACCTCATCGAAAATGCTTTGCGCTATAACAAGCAAAACGGTGAGGTCGTTGTGTCATCGAGGGAAATGGACAGCAAAGTCGAAATAACCGTGAAAGACACCGGCGTCGGCATTGCGCATACGCATCTTTCGAGGATTTTTGAACGGTTTTATCGGGTCGATATGAACCGTTCACGTGAGGTCGGCGGTACTGGACTCGGACTGGCTATTGTGAAACACATCATTGAAGCCCACGAAAGTACGGTTGAGGTTGAGAGCGAAGTCGGACTCGGCACTGCCTTTCACTTCACTTTGAGAAAAGGTTAGGAAGGAAAACGACAAAAATGATGAAGAGACATTTCTTGCTGTTTGCGTGCCTGCATCCGTTGGTGACCTTTGTTGCAGTGTCGCAACCGAATATCCTGATCGTTTATCATTCTCAAACCGGCCACACAAAAGCCATGGCTGAAGCCGTTGCTCGAGGTGCAAGACCGGCCAACGTCACTTTGAAAGTTGTCGCGAACGCCACGACGGCTGATGTTCTCGGTGCCGACGCGGTCATTATTGGAAGTCCGGTTTACAATGCCAATGTGGCCCCTCAGCTGCAGGAATTCATCAATCAGTGGCCATTCGAGGGACAGCCCCTGAAGGACAAGATTGGCGCTGCGTTCGTTACTGCTGGAGGAATCTCCGCGGGTGAAGAACTCGCGCAGCTCAGTATACTTCACTCCATGCTCATGTTTGGCATGGTTGTCGTGGGCGGACCTGAGTGGACAAGCGCCTTCGGCGCCTCGGCAATTGTAGGAGAGCCGCCGTTCGACCCGAAAAACGTCGATCAAGCGTTCTTAAGAAAAGGCGAGGCACTCGGAAAACGTGTGGCTGAAATAGCGGCGAGGTTGAAAAGATAATCTCTCTTGATGTGCAGCCGCGCTACAAGGCCATAAGGGAGTCGAGCTCAATCATCGTCGGTTCTCGAGCTTGCCGAAAAAACTGAATACCTGGGCGGTGGCATGGGGGTTCCTTTGATCGAACGCCAGATGATTTCGTTGAACAGGCGGTCGGGCACTGCGTCTTCCTTGTCAAGATTCATTTCTTCCATCAGCAGCTGTCCGTAGTCTCCTTCTCCGTTTTTCCTCGTTAGATCATATCCCGGTTTTTCAGCAATGAATCGGGATGTGTCTGCCACCATCGTAAATGCGTTAAACATGGGGGTGGAGGCTGCATCATATTGACTCAACGGGTCAAGGCCCAGGATCAGCTCCATCGTCCGCAACATGGACGTTGTCGTGTAAAGCGTTTTGTCGACAAAGTTCCGTTTTGTATAAGGACTGATAACGAGGCCGACGGTGCGATGCGCATCTACATGATCGGGACCATCTTGAGCGTCATCTTCAATCACAAAGATCGCCGTTGATTCCCAGAATCTACTTCTTGCAATCCGCTCGACCAACAAGCCCAGAGCATAGTCGTTTTGCGCTACGTACGCTTGAGGCGTGAGCTTGCCTTTTCGTGTTCCTTCCGTGTGGTCGTTGGGCAAACGCAGAATGTTAAATTGTGGCAGGCCGCCGTTCTTTTCGTACTCGCTGAATTCCTTCTCCCAATCCCGCACGCGGTCAATGTCAGAATAATCCATATCCCATCCGCGAAAAGTCGGAGAAAAATGACCCTGTAACCCCTTGACCAGAGTGGTGGAGTGTTCACCAGCCTTTTCTCCAGGTCCGGTGAATTCACCATAACTCCGATACGTAACGTTGGCTCGTGCACATGCATCCCAGATGTAACCTGCCTTTGGAGTCGCTGCCGGCTGCAAACCTTCAAAATCGTAGAGACCACCCCGGCCGCCATAAAGAGTCGGCCAGAGTTTTTCAACATAATCTGTGGCGTATGCGGCGGTGGACCAGTTATGTCCATCGGCGCTCACTTCTGCGTTGACGTATAAGTTGTCAAACAGGACGAATGCGCGAGCCAACTTGTGATGATTAGGGGTGATCTTCTCGCCAAAGATGCAAAGCGAGGTATCGCCGTTTCCCGTGGGGATGTCGCCGAAGACCTGGTCATACGTTCTATTTTCCTTGATAATATAGAACACATATTTGATTGGAGACGAATCGCCGATTTTCCTCGGAATGGGACTTTCGCGTTCATACATCGACCTGACAAGGTGCTCCGGTTTGTAAGGAGTGTTTTCATAGACCCTTTTGGTGTACTCAAGCAGTTGATCCTTCGTTGGATACTTGATGACCGACAGAGTTCCCTGGAAGAGGCCTCCAATGTATTGTTTTTGCGGGTTTGCTTTTGACCTTCCACCTTTGCCATTCAGAACAAGAATCGTATTGTCAGCTAAAGCAAGGACTTTTGTCGGATACCAACCAACGGGAACAAAACCGAGAGGGGTTGGTCGCGCCGGCTCAGATACGTTGACGACGCTGAGAGAATTGTTGTCGGCATTTGCAACAAGCAGAACGTCGTCGCCTTGCACCAGGCTGACAGAGTTCGTTGTCGAGCCTTCCGGGGAATCCGGATAAATTGCCGTATTCGCCGTCGCGACGGCCCTTTTTTCACGGAGGTTGAAAACAGTCACAGAGTTCTCGTTCGCATTTGCAACAAAGGCATAGCGCATGTCGGCTGAAACTTCTATTTCGGTCGGATGGTCGCCCGAAGGAAGTTCATACAGAAGGCGCGTTCCACTGTAGGCCACAACTTTCCTGGAGCTCCAAAGGGAGACAAGCAAAGTGCCGTCTTTCATATAAACACAGGAATACGGCATTCCTTCCAGCTTTACTTTTTCATGTTGCTTTGATTGTAGATGATAATACCGCAACGTGCTGTCATTCCTCATGAGGATGGCCAGCCTCCCCTGTTGCACATCGAGACCTGCCACAGACCCTGCATATTGAGGATAAGGTTCGTCCAGTTTGATCGAATCTTTCGATACAAGCTTTCCTTTCCTCAACGTGAAGGTG
>CAYNRS010000110.1:0-6168 GCA_964399565.1 uncultured Ignavibacteriaceae bacterium | reverse complement strand
GTCATCGGGCCGAAAAGAATGGACTACTCAAAACTCGTACCATTGGTCGACCATGTAGCCAAATCGATCGCAAGAATGTTAGCAGGATAGCATGGAAGAAAAAGAGACACAGCCGGGCGAACCTCTTGAGCAGAAGACGCCCCAACCAGAACCAGATAATCTGAGCCGTAAGCTGGCAGACGCGGAACAACAGGTTTCTGTCTACAAGGATCTCCTCCTCCGAAAAGCCGCCGAATTCGACAACTATAAGAAACGCATTGAAAGCGAATCGGCAACCATCGTCAAATTCGCCAATGAGGATCTGATCACGGAGATCTTACCGGCCTTGGACGACCTCGAGAGATCTCTCAAATCTGCCAAGGACCACAAGAACAATGACGTGCTTCATCGGGGGATTGAACTAATTTACCAAAAGCTCCAGAAGACTCTTGAAGCTCAGGGGTTAAAGACTTTTGAGACGGTGGGAAAAGAGTTTGACGTGCATTATCACGATGCCTTGATGCAAGTGCAACGGAACGATGTTGCTCCCCACATCATTCTCGAAGAAGTTGAAAAGGGTTACATGCTGAACGACAGGGTTATCCGTCATGCCAAAGTCGTCGTATCGGCTGCACCGCACGACCAGCCTTCGTCTGAGACAGAGGTCAAGCAGCGAGGCGGCGACAATTCTGCACATGGTTGAGCGACCCTCATGACAAAACGCGACTACTATGAAGTTCTGGGGGTTTCCCGCGGTGCATCACTCGACGAGATAAAAAAAGCCTATCGGCAGCTCGCGCTCAAGTACCACCCTGATAGAAATCCAGGAAACAAAGAGGCAGAAGACCGATTCAAGGAGGCAGCGGAGGCCTACGAGGTCCTCGGCGATGCCGACAAGCGACGGAATTATGACCAATTCGGTCACGAAGGACTCCGAGGCACCAACTTCCGGGAATTCCACGACATCAATGACATTTTCTCGAGCTTCAGCGATATCTTTGGTGGAGGATTCGGCGGCGGCATTTTCGATGAAGTGTTCGGTGGACGTACGCAAACGCGACGTTCACGTGGCGGCCACCAGGGAATGCCGGGTTCGGACCTCCGTGTCACGCTCCACTTGACATTGGAAGAAATTGCTTCTGGTGTCGAAAAGAAGATCAAAGTGAAGCGCCAGAAGAAATGCGACGTCTGCGACGGATCGGGAGCGAAATCGAGCAGCGGGAAATCGACGTGCCCTCAATGCGGTGGGACGGGCGAGTTGCGGCAAGTCTCCAGGTCAATGTTCGGCCAGTTTGTCAACATCTCAACGTGCCCGTCGTGCGGCGGAGAGGGAAAAATTATCAAAGACCCTTGCTCAACGTGTCGAGGCGAAGGCAGGGTGCAGGGAGAATCGACGATAAAGGTGAACGTCCCGGCAGGAGTTTCCGCCGGGAATTACATTCCGCTGCACAATCAGGGCAACGCGGGGAGGCGGGGCGGCCCCTCGGGAGATTTGCTTGTGGTGATTGAGGAAGAACCTCACGAGCATTTCACAAGAAACGGCGACGACATTATCCACGATTTGCTTATTAGTTTTCCCACCGCCAGTCTCGGGGGCGACGTCGAGATCCCAACGCTTTCCGGTAAAGCCAAGCTCACCATCGAGCCGGGCACGCCGGCCGGCCGGCTGCTTCGCATGAAGGAACGTGGCATCCCGCATCTCAACAGTTACGGCCGCGGGGATCAGCTTGTCCGCGTCAATATTTGGGTGCCGTCACGGCTGAGTGCAAAAGAGAAACAACTTCTGCGAGACCTTGCAACTGCGGAGCATATTAATCCCACGGAAGAGGACCGACGGATGAACGGGAAATCTTTCCTGGGAAAGATCAAGGATGTTTTCTCGTAGCTCGGCATGCTCAAACGCGTGAGCGAATGGCTTGCTCTTACGAATGCTGAACGAAACGTCATCCTGTTTCTCGTTGGCACCTTCCTGCTTGGACTAGGAATCCGCTTCTACCAGCAGACCTTCCCGTCAAATCCGACGTACGATTATCGAAGCTCCGACAGCACGTTTGTCGCTTTGAGCTCCGCTGCGGCGTCCGACGGCGAAGAAGATGAAGAATACAGCAGCCAAAGGGTCGACATCAACACGGCTTCGAAAACTGAACTGATGAAGCTTCCTGGCGTCGGCGAAGTGCTGGCGGGCCGCATACTTGCGTACCGGAAAGAGCATGGCATTTTTGAATCCATCAATGACCTGAAAAAGGTCAAAGGCATCAGCGCGAAGAAGTACGAGCAGCTCAGGAATTTCGTTTCCGTCGGGGAAAAGACCCGCCCATGAATCGTCAAGTTGTATCCGAGCGAAATAATTCGTATTTAACGATCAACATCTGCACGACAACCTGACTTCATGACGTCCGCACGTTACCTCGGTGTATCCTTCTTTAAAGGACGCCTCCAACTTGCTGAAGTTGAGCACGGCAAAACCCTTCAGTTGACAAACCTCGCTGAACGGGAGACGGCTATCGACTTTGTCCAGGCGGGGGTCAACCTCGCTCCCGACCACCCGCAACTGCACACCTTCGTGAAGGAATTGGGCGAAACAATCAAACAGAACAAAATCAGTACAGCGCACATATCGTTTGCACTCCCCGCTGATCCGGTGTTTATCAACATCATCCCCGTGGACAGTTCGCTCAAGGGGCCGGATTTGACACAGTACGTGCAGTGGGAGGTCGACCAGTATTTTCCGAATGTTCCTCAAAAAGACTTCTTAACCAGTTCACAGCCCTTGCCCGAGACTACCAACAACGTCAAACATCTTTTTGTTGTTTGTGTCCGACGCGGGATGGTGGGCTTCCTTCAAAAAGCATCAGCTGAACTTAAGCTGAAGCTTCACCTCGTGGATGTGGACCACTTCAGCACAGAGAAAACGCTCCTGCAGAACTATCCCGAAGTGAGCGACCACCCGGTTGCCCTGTTCGGCATGCGTTACGGCGGAGTTGATGCAAGCCTGGTTCTGAACGGCTCCATGATCGACTATCGTGCCTTTGTTGCCGGTTCGGCGGAGGATGCGAAGAAAGCGATCCAACAATATCTGAAGTACCTGAAAGAACGAAACAGCGTAAAGGACCCGAGCGCATTGTTTCTGCATGGCAATGAAGTCTCTCCGGAGATGCCCAAGGTTATCCACAAAGAAACGGGGCTTCAGTGCGTCGCCCTCAATGCGGTTCGGAAGCTTGCCGCGAGTGGCAAGCTGTATAAGCCGTTTGTCCAGGAAAGTTACCGCTTTGCGGCCGCAATAGGCCTCGCACTCCGAAGAGCCTAATGAGAATCATTGCCGGGGAGTACCGGGGACGCGCTCTGGCGGGTCTGGCTGGTCTCGAAGTTCGGCCGACAACCGACAGGGTGAAACAGACAGTTTTTGATATCTTATCGACAAGAATTGATTTCGAAGATATCAAGGTATTAGACTTGTTTTCAGGAAGCGGCAGCCTGGGACTTGAGGCCATCAGCCGCGGGGCCGCGAGCACGACGATGGTTGATCATTCGCGGAAATCCCTTGCGATCGCTGAAAAGAACGCACGGATCCTCGGATGTCATTCTCAATGCGTGTTCTATCAGGCCGACGTCTTTTGGTATCTCAAAAATACCAAACATTCCTTCGATCTGGTTTTCGCCGACCCGCCGTTCAAGCTCGAAACGATAGGGGAAATACCTGAACGGGTTTATGAGTCGACGGTCCTCGAGGAAAGAAGCTACTTCGTTATGGAACACGATAAGAAATCAGCTGTGCAAGTGCACCAAGAACATTTTGAAGTGATGAAAAAGCCGTTTGGCCAGACAATCGTCCTTATTCTCAAAAAACCCTCTTCGCCATTATCATGACCATTGCGATCTATCCGGGTACGTTTGACCCTTTTACGAACGGTCATCTTGATATCGTTCAACGTGCGATCACATTGTTCGACAAAGTCATCGTCACTGTTGCGCGTAATTCGTCCAAAAACCCCATGTTCAGTGAAAAAGAACGCCTCACGCTGATCAGGGAGTCTGCGAGGGGATTGAAGAACGTCGACGTGGAGTTGTTTGATGGCCTTCTTGTTGAATACGCACGGGAAAGAAAGGCCACTGCAATTATCCGCGGCCTGAGAGCGATTTCGGATTTCGAATATGAGCTCCAAATGGCGCTCATGAACCGCAAACTGAATAATTCGTTTGAGACTGTCTTCCTCATGCCGAACGAAAAGTATACCTATCTGAATTCGAATATTGTACGTGAGATTGCCCGGCTCGGTGGGGATGTCAGCGAGTTTGTCCCCGCCGCCGTCAACAAGGCTCTTCGCGCCAAATTGAGAAAATAACGCATGCGGCCTTTGTCGAAAAAATTGACGTCCATCGAACGTTCCCAAACCATGATGCTCTTCGCGCGCGCAAAGAAAATGAGAGCCGAGGGGATTGATGTCGTAAGCCTGACTGCGGGAGAGCCGGATTTCGCCACGCCACAAATCATTAAAGACGCTGCAATAAAAGCAATCCAGGACAACTTCACAAAATACACTGCAAATCAGGGAATTCCTGAACTTCTCAAAGCTGTCGCGGACAAGTTCCGGCGTGACAACAACCTGAGGTTCGAGCCTTCACAGATTCTCGTTTCCTGCGGAGCCAAGCATTCGCTCTACAACGCTCTGCAAGCCGTTTGCAACCGCGGCGATGAAGTGATTATTCCGGCTCCCTATTGGGTGAGCTACCCGGAAATGACGAAACTGGTCGACGCCGTTCCCATTATTGTTAAAACGTCTGCCGCCAATCAATTCAAGATCACCGCCCCTCAACTCAAGAAAGCCATAACGAGAAAAACAAAGGCGATGATTTTTTGTTCTCCTTCAAACCCAACCGGGGCTGTCTATACAAAGGATGAGATTACGGCAATTGCAAAAGTGGTGAAAGCCTCGGGCATATTCTTTATTTCGGACGAGATTTATGAAAAGGTCCTTTATGATAGTTTGAGTCATTTCAGCATCGGCTCTCTTGATGAGGTTCGGGATCAGGTGATAACTGTGAACGGCGTATCCAAAGCCTATTCGATGACGGGGTGGAGGATTGGTTTTCTTGGTGCTCGTAAAGAGATCACCGACGCCGCGGAGAAAGTCCAGAGTCAGATTACATCCAACGCCAATGCCATAGCACAAAAGGCGGCGTACGCCGCACTCAGCAACAACCTCGACGGCGAGGTGAATACGATGGTGCGCGAATTTGACCGCCGCCGGCAATTTCTTGTGTCGGAGTTTCAGAAGATGAAAGGGCTGGAATTCATTTATCCACGGGGAGCGTTTTACATCTTTGCAAACGTCAAAGCATTTCTCAACAAGTCTGTCAATGGCGCCATTATCAAGACTGCTGACGACCTTTGCGAACATCTGTTGACGAAGCATCTGGTTGCCGCTGTCCCGGGTTCCGGATTTGGGGCAAAAGACTGGGTACGTTTGTCCTACGCTTGCTCCATGGCAGATCTTGAGAAAGCCGCGGGACGTCTTCAGCGAGCTCTCGGGGAACTACAGTAGCGCCTAATGCCCACATACGAATACGTTTGCAAGGAATGCGGTCACGGTTTTGAAGAGATGCAGTCGATGACGGCCGAACCGCTCGTCGTGTGTCCGAATTGCGGCAAGCCTTCATTGAAGCGTCTCATGACGGGAGGGTCGGGGATGATTTTCAAAGGAAGTGGCTTTTATCTCACCGACTACAAGAAGGGAACTTCAGGGGAGAAGCCAAAGGAAAAGCCGCCTGCAACCGCCGCAAAAACTGAAATAAAGAAAGAATCAAAGCCTTCTGCTGAAACATCTCCTTCGAAGAAACCTGATTCGTAGCCTCGACTTTCCGTTGTCTGTTCCAGCATGTTTGTCATCTCGCAGCAGCGTGATTTTAATCCGCTATCTGAAACCCTGACCTGCGGAGGATTCTTCGAGCCGCCACCGCCAACTCACGTGTACCAAACGAAATCCTGAAAGTACCGCCGCTTCCTTCCCGGACCTTTACCAGTTCCAAGTCGCTGATGTTCACTCCCGCCCGCGCAAGGGCTCCTGTCAACTTTGCAAGGGAACCTGTTTGGTCCTTGACGAAAACATACACATCCGTGAGCGGATGGAGAAAGCCCTTCATGTTCTTCGGGACGGAATTTCGAAGTCGACGAGAGGTAAGAAAAGGAAT
>CAYNRS010000109.1:0-6187 GCA_964399565.1 uncultured Ignavibacteriaceae bacterium | reverse complement strand
AATTCACGAGATTCAGAAGGTCTTTCTAGCTTTGGAAGGCAGCGCCCTGAATTCTCCACTCATTATACCACGCCGTAAATCTCACCGATTTCTACTAACTGCAGCGCTTTTCTTGGTGAGCTTACCGGGGCTATCAAACGCACAAACCAAGTGGTTCAAGTACGAAGGCAATCCGGTGTTGGAAGTTGGGCCGCCGGGGTCGTGGGAAGAGAAGATCGTGGTTCCAGGCCGAGTGATTGTCAGAGATTCCCTCTATCAAATGTGGTACAGCGGTAGTTCACGTGCCGCCGGCGTTGGATATGCAGTCTCGCGCGATGGGGTTCACTGGACGAAAGATAGAAAGAATCCTGTCCTCGTTGCGCGCCGTGGGTCGTGGGAGGGAGATGACGCGTATTTGCCGTTTGTAATGCCCAATGGCTCACAATACGGCATGTGGTATTCAAGCGGTGAATTGAAGGCCATGCGGATAGGATATGCCGTTTCATCTGATGGAAAAGCGTGGGTCAAGGAGTTACAACCTGTACTCCGCAACGGGCCCACGGCATGGGACAGTAGCGGAGTGAGCGAGGCGTCTGTCTTGAGTCCTAACAACCGTGGGGGATTCCAAATGTGGTTTAACGGGTACGATGCGAAGTGGCGCGCACACATTGGGTTTGCCGCAGGAACGGATGCAACTTCCTGGGAGAAGAACCCCGAACCCGTCCTCACACCGGGGAAACCGGGATCCTGGGATGACGAAAGGACTCAAAGCCCGCGCGTTCTTTTTAACGGCAAGTACTACGAAATGTGGTATGTTGGGAATAGAAACAACTACTTCGCAAGTCAGATCGGGTATGCAACGTCCTCAGATGGAATCGAGTGGACAAAGTTCCCGAGCAATCCGGTACTCTCACCGGGATCGAACGGTTCTTGGGATGACGAATCAGTCCACGGAAACGACGTGTACTTTGACGGACAGATGTACTACATGTGGTATGGTGGCTACGACGGCTCTCTTTCCCGCGTTGGCCTCGCAGTGTCCCCAAAAGATCTGCGTATTGCCATCTTGCCTTCGAATGGATATGTACGTGCAGCTACAGGCGAGGCTCGGTTCTCTGTGCAGTTGAATACCCCCAGGCGTTTCTCCCTTGTTGCGAGGATCATGGCTCCAGGAGGCATGTGGAAAGGTCCGGATGAGACCCGACTGGGATTAGGAAGATTCCGCCAGGTCGACCTTCTTGAACTTTTCGACGATGGCATCCACGGTGATAGCGCCGCGTACGATGGGGTCTTCGCCAACAGCTGGATCCCGCATGAGGAGGATCTTTATTTCGTAGACCTCAAGCTGACGCTTCGCCAAAAGAATCGATTGAATTTCGGAATGTCCAGGGCTGGAGTCTTTACGAGTATTGGCCCGATACAATTCGAGAATCTGGAAATCATAGGGTCCGGCAATCCCAATCCTGGTGATACCGTCCTTGTCAAGCTTGCATTACGAAACACCGGTCTCTCGGCCACCGCATATTCGGTTTCCGCCCTCCTGTCGTCCACTGATGCTCGTCTGGCGCATGTATCATCCTCCCCACTTATTTTTGGCAACATTGCACCGTCCCAGATAGCCACGACTGACGGATATTACCGCGTTCTCATAGACCCGGATTGTCCGCCGGGGACGGATCTCAAATTGAAGGTTTCTGTTTCAAGCTACGGCATCCCTCTGTGGGCAGACACATTTAGCCTTCGTGTGGGAACACCCTGGTGGCGCACTGATTGGGCGTATAGTCTCTATGCGATACTCTTCGTCGGTGTACTGTTAACGATGAGACGCCTCGACCAAAGAAGATTGCGGCTAAAGCAGGAGCGAGAAATGGAACACTTCCAGTCAGAGAAACTGAAGGAACTGGATCAACTGAAATCTCGCTTTTTTGCCAACATCTCACATGAGTTCCGCACGCCGCTCACACTCATCGAAGGACCGCTGAAACAACTCAGGTCTGGTGAGTTGAAAGGGAGCCCCGAAGAACAATACGACATGATGCTGAGAAACACGCGGCGATTGACACAGCTTGTCAATCAACTGCTTGACCTGTCCAGGATTGAATCAGGCGAAATGAAGATCCGGGCTCGAAAACTGGATATTGCTGAACTCGTACGAGGAGTTGCTGCCGCGTTCGAGTCGTTGGCAAAACGCAGAACAATCGAGTTCAGGGTAGAGAGCGCTGAAGCTCGCGTCATGGGCTGGTTTGACAGGGATGCTGTTGAGAAAATCGTGACAAACTTGCTGTCGAATGCATTCAAGTTTACAGCGGAGAGGGGAGAGGTGAGCGTATCGATACATCAACGTAGGGACGTTCAATTGAACGTCCTTACAAAAGGCGATTGCGCGGAAATCGTTATCTCCGACACAGGAATCGGCATAGCACCAAACCAGCTCGACAGGGTTTTCGACCGCTTCTATCAAGTCGATGCCTCGCAAGTCAGAGAACAAGAGGGCACGGGTATTGGCCTTGCGCTTACCAAGGAGCTTGTAGAATTGCACAGGGGAGAAATCACCGTGACGAGTGAGATGGGAAAGGGTAGCACTTTTACAGTTCAGCTACCGTTAGGAAAAGAACATCTGAAATTAGAAGAGATCGTCGAGGCTCAGAAAGAGCTAAAGCCTAAGAGATCCATGATAACAACCGTCGAGGTACCTGAGAAGTCCGAACAAGAACCAGAGGAAACGGAAGGTGATGATGCGCGGCCGCTACTGTTGATTGTTGAGGACAACGCCGACATGAGGAAATACATGCGGAAATTCCTGGACGCCGACTACAGAGTCACCGAGTCGATTGACGGCGCGGAAGGAGTCCAAAAAGCCGTGGAAATAATCCCCGACCTGATCATCAGCGACGTGATGATGCCGAAGATGGACGGATTTGAGGTGTGCAGACGACTCAAGACTGACGAAAAAACGAGTCATATCCCTATTATTCTCCTCACTGCAAAGGCGTCATCGGAACACAAGTTAGAAGGCCTTGAGACAGGAGCTGATGACTATCTTGTGAAGCCGTTCGACGCAAAGGAACTTCTCGTACGCACGAAGAATCTGATTGAGCAACGGCGGAAACTTCGTGAGCGATTTCAGCATGAGGTGACACTGCAGCCGCATGATATCCCGATAACTCCTATGGAAGAACAGTTTCTCAATCGGGCTAAGGGAATTGTCGAGAGTCACCTATCCGACCCAAACTTTGGCGTTGATCCATTTGCTGTGGAGATGGCTTTAAGCCGGAGCCAGTTGCACAGGAAACTAAGCGCCCTGACGGGTGTATCACCAGGAGACTTTATTCGCAGCATGCGCTTGCAGCGAGCAGCTGTGCTGATTCAAAAACACTTTGGTACGGTCACTCAGGTATCCTACGAAGTCGGTTTTAACAATCCTTCTCATTTCACAGAGTCCTTCCGAAAGCAATTTGGTGTAGCCCCTTCCGACTATTCACGGCGGCACTCGCAACCTTCCGGCTGACCCCTCGCAACAAATTCTGAAGTCTTTGCAACAAATGGGGTGGAAGAGCCTGCCCTCGTTTTCGTACCCTTGTTACGCAATCTACATTTCCCAAAAGAAACAAAACGAGATGTACTATGAAAACTCTGTTAAGCTTTGTTGCCTACGGCGAATTTGTAGAAACGAAGAAACTCGTGTTGATCCGGTAACCAAATCAGAAAGGAGTATACCATGAAGAGAACATCGAATGTGCTGAGTACAATCGGCGTATTTTGCCTGTTCCTTTTCGCGACATGCAAGGAAGAATCGATTACAGAACCACCGCCTCCACCCCCTCCAAAGCTTGAAATCACCGGTACATGGAGTGGCAATTACAGTGACGGTCTCGGTGCCGGAACGCTCAGCTTAAAGCTCACTCAGAACGATATTGTCGTGACTGGTACCTATAGTGTAAATGGAGGACCTTATGGCGATACAGTGAATGGTGTTCTAGTGCAGAAGAATTTCCAGGGTCAGACGATAGGGATCGTCCAGGGCTGCACATACACGAACAATTTTACAGGTTCCTTTTCCGGAGACTCCAAGGGAGATTCTGTAATGGCGACGTACAATGGAGTACGCAGTTGCGGGACGAACACATGGTTGGGTCAGTTTAACCTCAAGAAACAGTGAAACGCCGATCGAGAATTGTCATTCCACGTGATCGTGGAAAAACTTCTTATGAACCATATTTCTTTTTGAAGTTCTTTGTGTTCCTCGTCGCATGCAGCGTTTGATCGGCAGCTACAAGAAAGGAGAGTATTCATGAATCGCCTCGGTATCGTCCTTGTGTTTTCTCTTGGATTCGTTTCTTCAAGGGGTTCCGCGCAAGCTGTTTCTCCAAATATCCGCATCCATCCAAACCCGACGACACACCAATTCGAAACATCCATCGCGATCCATCCCTTAAACCCCCGCATCGTGTTAATTGCCGCGAACGCAGGGCATTCCTCAGGTACTGTATCTAGCATAGGTTGGTACTACACAACAGATGGGGGAGTCACATGGAGTGGCAAGGACACATTGCCTACGCACATGAACTTTACGGCGCGGACAGGTGACCCAGCGGTGGGTATCGATCTTGATGGAAATCTCTTTGTAAACGGAACCTCTGGGGCATCCACCTTTAGTATTATCGCAGCGCGCTCAACGGATGGTGGAGTGAACTGGACTCAAACCGGCGTGCCAAATCCAACGAATAATCATAAGAATTATCTAGTAGTAGACGCTAATTCAAATAGTCCTTACGCGAATCGTGTCTATGTTACATATGCAACGATCAATTCGAGTCCAATCAATTTCTCACTGTCAACAGATTCAGGGCAAACCTTCTCAGCGCCCATGACCATAAATGGTTCCGTTGGAAGTCCCAATACCAATGGGCCCAACCTTGCTGTTGGTCCGAATGGGGAACTCTATTTAACTTGGGTGGGAATGGGAGACCCGGGGCCTTTGGGATTAAATAAGTCGACCAGTGGAGGAATTTCTTGGGGAACACCCAACAGTATTCGTATGATTAACAACGTCGGTTTGATTAAGGGCATCCCGTTTGGAAGAAGTCTACCGTCAATGGCTGTAGACCGCAGCAACAGTCCTCGGCGAGGCTGGGTATACATTGTTTATGCCGATCGCAATCCCTCGTCACCTGATATTTTTTTGATTCGCTCCACGGATTATGGTACTACGTGGAGCAATCCCGTTAAGGTGAATCAAGATAACAGTGGCAACGACCAATGGCTTCCCTGGATTTGTGTTGACCCGGCGACAGGCAATTTGTTTGTCATTTATTATGATAGTCGGAATTTTTCTGCTAATGATTCTGCTGAAGTGTACATCTCTGCTTCGCTTGACGGAGGTAACACGTTTAAGGACGCGTCAATAAGCGATGTTCCATTCAAACCAGCCGTACTCCCAGTTTTTCCCAATTACGGAGGCGCATACATTGGTGTCTCTGCGCTTCGGGATACGATTTGGGCATGCTGGTATGATAACCGGACTGGCGTTCATCAGGTCTATGCCTCACGCATCCTGTTACCGGAAATTGTGGGATCTGTGGAGATTGTTTCCTCTGACTTGCCGGAAAGTTATTCCCTTGAGCAGAACTATCCCAACCCCTTCAATCCAAGCACAGAGATACAATTCTCTCTGCCTCAAAGAAGTCGCGTGACGTTGACGATTTTTGATCTGTTGGGGCGGGAAGTTGCAACACTCGTTTCCGAAGAACTGTCTGGTGGCTCCTACAGCACACGCTGGGATGCGGCAGGATTTTCAAGCGGCGTTTACCTTTATAGGCTTCAAGCCAGCGAGTTTGTGGAGACGAAGAAGCTTTTGTTGCTGCGGTAATTCTTATGTCATGGGATAAGAAAAAAAGCCTGGTCACTGATCAGGCTTTTTTGCTTTTCGACTGACTCCTTGCTTTTCCGCAACCGCGATGTACATAGCAAGCAAAACAGAAGCCGGCGCGTTAATTGTCATCGAAGTAGAAACTTTATCAAGTGGAATTTGATCGAACAAAATTTCCATATCTTTTAACGATGATATAGCAACGCCGCACATCCCAACTTCACCTTCGCTGATTTCGGCATCTGCGTCCCAACCCATCAATGTCGGTAGATCGAACGCAACAGACAGTCCAGTCTGCCCATGTTCCAACAAATACTTGAAACGCTGATTTGTATCTTG
>CAYNRS010000108.1:0-6215 GCA_964399565.1 uncultured Ignavibacteriaceae bacterium | reverse complement strand
AGGTGATGGGAAAGATGACGCATCACCTTACTGATAACCAGAGAATCTCTTTTGGAGGATATTTTGCGTTGGATGATTATGAGAACCGTGTCGTTGGCATGGGAGGGGATCAGCTTGATAATTCGATCCGGTGGGGGAATGCGTCCGCGAACCTACGTTGGGTTGGCGTCGCGCCTCCATCCCTGTTTTTCCATTCCGCCGCGGCGTTTTCCCAATACGGTTTCACCGTTGACCATCGTTTCAAAGACACAAACGGAAATTCAACGGTCAATTTTGTTTCGGATTATCGCATCGAAGACATAGCTTTACGAGCCCATGCAGAGTACTTTTACGATGAGTATCACACGGTGATGTCGGGCGTGGAGCTTGTTCGCCATCAAATGTCCGGGAAGATCAGTGAATTCTCGAGCCAGGTTTCGCCAATGTCGTTCGACGGATACGCTCCGTGGGAGCTGGCCGTTTACTTTCAGGATCAATGGCGTTTGGTTCCGGCAGTACTGGCGGAATTTGGGGCGCGTGCGACGTCATTCATCGCAAAGCAAGGTTCTTTTTCGGCGGTCGACCCGAGATTTTCTCTGCTGGTCACGCCTGGCGAGAATCTCCGCTTGTTTTCTTCTTTTTCCGCCGTGAATCAGTTCGTGCACCCATATCGTCAGAGCGGCATCTTTTTGTTTTATCCGTCGATTTTCATGTACCCTTCCGAAGAGAAGATCCGCCCATCCACATCACTTCAAGTTTCCGTCGGGATGGAAAGGAACTTTCGCGAAAACGAGTATCAACTTACAGTTGAGTCGTACTACCGGACAACGCAAAACCTGCATGAGTTCGTGTATGACACTGTGGCCGCTCCTTCGCTGCCAGAAGCTCTGCTGCTCGGCGAAGGAAATGTCTATGGGGCCGAGGTTTCGATGGAAAAAAGGTCCGGCGATTTCACGGGATTGGCACGATACGGGCTTTCCTGGTCAAGTAATCGCTTTGCCGCGCTAAACAACGGAGAGCCTTTTAGACCTCGCTTCGACAGGAGACACGAGTTCTACGGCGCGTTTTCGTATTCATTGTCTGAAGCCTGGACAGTGGGGATGATCTGCCTGCTTTCTGGGAATGAACTGCCGTCGCTTGTGCCAATCGGCACTAGTGCTTATGCCCTTGCAGGCCCCGAAGACAGGGCAAAACTCACAGCAGAATCTCGGTACGCAGAGCCGTACGACTTGAACGGCGCACGGTTACCGGGCTTTCAAAGGTTGGAGTTTCGGCTCGCGCACAGATTCTCCTGGCTGGATTTTCCGTCTGAAGCGACGTTGCGTCTTCTCAACGGTTATGGCCTGATTGATTCGTTTGTGTGGGAATTGCGGCAGAATAATGACAACAGGCTCAGGTGGAGAGCCTCGTTTGATGCGCCGCCGCTGTTTCCACTATATCCGGTGGTCAGTCTGAGCGTCAGGTTTTGAACAGGAATCACTTGAATGAAATACAGGACTTGCGAAAGAAATCAAATGGTCAACGCACTGAGATCCTCAATCATTCTGGCGATTATCCTGCTCAGTTTGCGTCCGAATCTTGCTTTCGGTCAAGAACGCCTTTATTGCGGTGAATGCGGCAAGGAATCCGAGCTCAAGGCGACATTCTGCTTCAACTGCGGCCTTCGCCTTGACAAGACTGCGCTCGTTTCCAGACTCAAGGATCGTTTAGCCAGGGTTGATTCAGTGTACCAACACATCTCATTCACACCGGGAGAGCTCTACGTGCTTGTGGAAGAGCTTGCCGAATCAAAAGCGAAGGAAATGATGCGTTTGGGGTCAATGGTCAGGGCACCGCGGCAAAAAACAGAAGTGGAGAAGACTCTTGACCTGGTTTTTCCGATCATCATGGGTACAACCGCGGTTTATTTACTGGGCCAGAAACTCTATTAAGGCTCTTTCGAGTCACAAGGAGAAGGAGATGACTATGCGATTCTTTTTCATAACGCTCTGCGTGTCAATAATTGTCGCATTACCATTGCTTTCGCAAGAGAATGCCCAGTATGTCTGCTCCGCGTGCAAGCAGCCGATAAACGCTGAGAGCAAATTTTGCACATCCTGCGGTGCGCGGTTGACCGAACAGGCCATAGAACCTCAGGAAACAAAATCATTCACTTTCAGACAACCGAGCCGGCTCTTTTCTGTGCCAACGGCGGCCGTGATTCCTGAACTGAGCATCGGGCTGACACTCGGAAATTCCTTTGGGCAACAAGAGCGGCGCGCATTCCTCGGCAACGTTAGCATTGGAATCGGCGAAATCGCTGAGCTGGAACTGAACACGGGCGGCATGGTGGGCAATGTCGTCGCCGGGACGTCGAGGATGAGCACCTGGGCCATGAAAGTTCGTTTCACCTCCGGGGACGAATACTGGCCAGCAGCAGCTGTGTCGCTTCGAAGTTCCAACGACTGGGACGAAGCGAACTTTGACGCGGTAGCGCTCGAGGCGTCTTCTCCAGACTTCTACCGATCGGGACTTCGAGGATTGGACTACGAGATGCGGATGACAACGGCAGCTTTGTCGCTAAGTTGGAAAACTCATGAAAAAACGACAGTTCACGGAACCATTGGGATTGCGGATATCCGAAACCGCAATCTCGGTGTTCAACGAAAAGATTCGATCTATTTTTTCGACACTTCTGTCAGGCGCTCATCCCAATGGCTGGTATCCGGTGGCTTTGCGACAATAGTAAAATCGAGGACGTGCATACTCGTCGAAGCGCAGACAATTCCCTTCTTCAACTACAACGTGACGAGCGGAAGCCTCAAACTCGAACACATGTATGTCGGTGCGGTGGGGATCAGATTTGCGCTGGGGAAAGCAATTACGCTAGACAGCGGCGTTCGTTATCAAAGCGATTTTATCGGCCTGGCGGATGTCCAAATCCGCGTCGCGTTGAACGGTGTGTTTTTGATCCCAATGTGAGATGGGAAAAGCCACCAACTGCAGGCAAGATAATAACTGGCGTGCAATGAAAGCACACAAATGCAAACTACGATCAGAGTTGGTCTGTGTGTGTTTCTTGTGCTAGTGTCCTGTGAAGATTTCAGCACAGACCACGACAGTGAAATCTCAATACACACTAATTCGACTATTTATTCGACAAGCGAGGAGATACAAATCAGCATGACAAATAACACGCAGCAATTGATCTATTTAAAATCATGTTGCTCGAGTCCCGATGTCAGGATTCAAAAATATGGTAATGCTGTTTGGCAAGTCCTTGAATCCACTTGCGATGAGTTAATGTGCCCGTCCATTAATATCCACGTGCAGGTTGGCCAAAGGCTCAATTGGACTTTTGGAATAAAGGACGCCGGCCGTTACCGTTTGATGGTTGCATATTCGAAAACTTCCACTGTTCAATTTTTCTCCACAGCAATGTCTAATGAGTTCTGCATCAGATAATTAGAGTAATACTCCTAATGCAACACCTGGCAAGACGAAAGGCAACGCCATGAATCGATTCATCAAAATCTTATCACTTATCGTGTTTATCAAAAGCACGGCTTTTGGGCAGTATTACGGCGAACGTGTACTCGAGAAATCATTCGAGCAGACCGATTTCTTTTTTAATCCAACTCCTCTCCTCCCCTACGGCATTGGAGGTTTCCGACCGGTCTCAGCATCCATCTTTGACGACCCAATCTCGAGGCTGGCGGTCAACCCTGCATTTTTTTCCTTCGATACCCTGAAAGAACATTATGCCTATCTTGATTTTCGCAGCGTGAGCGAAATCCGGAGTCAATCGAGCGGTTACATCTATCCGATGTATGATTATCTGATGGCGAGGGAAGTCGCTTTCTACCCTTATCCTCGCTATTACATCAACACACGGAAAGAATTGCAGCCGGTGTTCTCTGGCGCATACCTCACGCGCCTCGTTCCAGGTCTTCTCGCCGGCGTAACATACCAGGCTGTCTTCCAGGACGACAAGTATTATTCAATTCCCCAGGATATTTATCGGTCTGCGCTGGGATACGATTTTGCAGGAGTGAGAGCATCCGCGGAAAATTTACCGATCGTGGACCGCTACAAGGGCAACGATGATATTCATCACCTGGCACATATGGCTTCGTTTTTTGGGGCTCTTGAAGTGGCTGACCAGTTCCAAGTTGGCGTCAAGCTTGGGCGAACGACATTTGAACGCGACGGTTCGTTCGGCTCGCAGAATATGTGGGACTCCTATTACAATCCGAACTACAAATCATTGTGGGGAAATCTCGAGTCTCGCGATCAACAGTACCGTGATTGGGATATTGCCGGAGGCCTGCGTTACCGTTTCAACGAGCGCGATGAGTTTGCCCTCATGCTGGGGCGGCTGTGGGGTACGGCGGACCAGGGCATGACAAAAACCGACACTTCGTTTTACGGAAATGGCACACCGGGCGTTGGTACCGACTGGAGCTATTACACACGTTCTGGTTCTACGGATCAGTCCTGGAACCATGAGGGACGAACAACGTACGGAAACGTTCAGCTCACGCGGTCAATCTCTCCTACAACAACCTTTAACCTGTTGTATGGCTTTACTAAAGAAGACGTTGATATTGACCTTGCTTCGCTCATCTCCGATACCTCGTTTAACACGTATCGTTATCAGCACAACGACACGCTCATCTCTCTTTCGCAGGGATTTTCGAGGCTCATCGATACAAGATCGGGCGGAGGAACGAAAATTGGCAATGCACACCGTCTCTTCGCATCTCTTCGCTGGCGGCCCGACGGCCGCACGTGTGTGACCGTAGGACTGCAGTGGCAGTTTCGCAACAGTGAAACAAAAACAGAAGAGGCCATTGCGTCCCGGCGATTCTCAGAGTACAACAGCTCCTATTGGAGTTATAATTACAGCTGGTTAAGCCGGGAAACAGAGCAGAAACGGCTGCGGTGGACCTTCACGACCGAAGTGACGACGGTACAGATTCCCATCGTATTCCAATGGGGCGTCGGTGAATGGCTAGATGCGCAGATCGGCGCGTGTCGCACAATGTCGAGCTGGGATATTAATGATGTGACTCTGGCGATCATTGATGTACGCGACCGGCAGAGCACAAGCGGAAGTGAGCACAAAGAAAACTTTGGCGAGCGTTACACCATGCCGCGGGAACGCGTAAGCGACGTGCAGACTTCCGCGCTTCTCGGTCTCACCGCACGGCCTTCACAACTGTTCAATGTACGACTTCTGGTCACTCCGAACATTGTGAACGATTTTGAGGGGTCGCATATTCAGGATTTGAGGTGGTGGCTCGCTTTTCAGCTTACGCCGTAGAGCTCACGGCATGGAAATCCGTTACTTCACGTAGCCGTGTTTCTTCCATATTTCCACGCCCATCGAAAGCAGGGCGTCGATCTCCTTTTCCACGACCTGCTCTTCCCTTTTGAAGTTAAAGCAGGACTTACCTTTCATGCACTTCATGGCCGCAGGTGCCACTTTGGCGAATCCTTTCTTGTTGAAGTACGCCGGCATGAAATAGAAACTCACCATGTCTTTCCGTGCTACGGCGCTTGAAAAAAACATTCCTGGGATCATCTTCTTTGTAGAGCCGTAAGGAACGGGAAAATTCCCGATGATTTCGTACGCGTCGGCAGTATCTTTTGCGCACACCATCGGGGGGCATTGTTTTTGGAGTGATGCCCTGAGCGTGTTAAAGATGGTCTTTCGCGTTTCCGGTTTAAACGACATGAGATTCACCTTTGCGTTGTTGAACGTTCACATGGATCGAGTTTTTGTTCCCATGATAAACAGGAGCCGTTGATCATTGAATGCTTTACGGTTTATAGAGCCGTACACCTTTGGTGGCTGTTACAGATTGAACAATCTTTCTGTCTGTGACCAGAACCGAAAGCGAGTATGTGCCAGGGCTGATGTTAGCGAGGTCGAGAACGAAGAATTCGGCGACGGATTCATCTGTGCCGGTTTTTTCTGATTGTGCGATCAACAGTGGAGGCTCGTTTGTCGTGATTGATTTCAAATAGCACTGAGCGCGATATGCCGTTTTGGCCGAATCGTCTTTAACAAGATTATAGACATGAAAGTAAAGGTAGACGGGTTTGTTTGTCGGATACACCTGGAGAGGGCTCGGGCCTACTTTGATTCCCTGGATTTCAATCGTCGTTCTCTCGGGGGAAGGGAGGAGCAACTGAAGGTCGCTTACCTTCAAACCGGGTTTTGAAAAATCCGGAATTCTCTTCTTTAGTTT
>CAYNRS010000107.1:0-6277 GCA_964399565.1 uncultured Ignavibacteriaceae bacterium | reverse complement strand
TGCATGATGAGCCCCACCAACCGACATTCCGATTGAAGAGGTTCAAGCAATCGAAGTACAGCAACCACCTCATTCCTGTTGGCATTGATCAGGTGAGTAAAGCCCCGGTAGAGTTTGACGATAAACTGAAAATTCCGGTTTTGCGAAACATCCTCCAGCCAGCGTGAAGAATGTTGTGGTGAGAGTGACGTATTATAGAATGTCGAATTTACCTCGACGCAGTCAAAGTACCTACTGTAGAATTCCAGCTTTCGAAAACCTTTCGGTTTCTTCGGAGGGTAAAAATACTTGTTAAACGACGGGAGCTCCCATCCTCCCATGCCGATATGCACCGTGTTTTCCATAAGACAACAATACGACAATTTTGTCGTATTGTCAATATGAACACGACATTTTTGCCATCCGTTTCTTCCTTGCTTTTCTTGACATTTCTCGTAGTTTATGGCTTCACGTCGTTCCCGTCATTCCTGACGTTCCGCCCCCAAAATCAAAACAGATGGAAAACGCCGCTTCCACAAAGCAATCAGAGCCTCTTTTCTCTTCTCTCGTCAACGCTCTCCGGGCAGAGCTGGAACAGCTGAAGAAAACTCGCTCTGAAATCACGCTTTTCAGCGGCGAGCAGGTTGGCTCTTTTGCGGGACATTTCTATTACCGATTCGAAATCCCTGAAGATCTGATCATTCGTTTCATCGACCGTGCCTCGTTCACACTCGGCACAACCGAGCCCCTGACATTCCAGGGAAAGATCGTTTCACACGAAAACCAGTATCTGACGATCGGTCTTCCGGCGAATTTTGGCCCCTCGCTCCCGGAAATAAAGTTCTCCTGGAGCCACGAGGACCACATTAAACCTGCCCTTGATATCCTTACCGCGTCCGACGGATCTTCCTCACTCGCACCCTTGCTGTTCAATCCCGCGGAAGGAGACAATACGTTGACATCCCTTGTGGAGCCGCAAGTTCTCGGCGACACATCCACGGAAAGATCAGGCGCTTTGCAAAGAATCCTTTCTAATCGCGTAACATACGTCTGGGGGCCGGTTCAGTCCGGCAAACGAAGGGTATTGAGCCTTGCGGCGGCCAGCTGGCTGAAAGCAGGAAAAAGGGTTCTCTACGTGTCAAGCTCCAACGAATTCGTGGACAACGCAGTGATAAAGACCGTGGAAGTGAGCAAACAACTCGGCATCGATACCACTCAGATGACGCGGGTGGGATTACCGCTAAATCAGCATGCCGAGGCCCTGGGCGCGACATCATTCGACGGTGCCGTAGAAACAGCAAAAGTCGAGAAAAGAAAGACATTTCAGGAGCGCGTCCAGCTCCTGGAAACGTACTGGCAGATGAAAGTGAAGTATGCGCTCAACGAAAACTTCACACGCAAAGTCGCAGAAATGCGTGAGAAGCTTTCCGCTATGAAAAAACAGTTCGACCAGGCTTCAAAGGATATTGCCGGCGTGAAAGAAACAATCCATCGAATTGAACATGCCTCTATGATGGACCGTTTGAAAAAGGGATTCACGAAAGACGACCTCGCCGCTGCACAGAAGCAGTTTGCGGAAAAACAACAGGTTGTCAAGCGCCTTACCGCCATGCAGCAGGCGTTGTCAAACGAGATTCTTAAAGTTGAATCCAGCTCGCCCGTCAGTTTCGAGGAGGGGAAGAATTTCCGAGAGGCGAGTAAACGCATTGAAGAGCTGGGCGGGATCGAAAAAGTCACTCAAACCGTTGAAGATTTTACGCGAGTTGATGACTCTTCATTGTTGAAATCGAAAGTTTTTATTGGAACGACCGCATCGACAGCGCTTTTCCATCCCGTCATCAAAGGAATGCGCTTTGACTTTGTCATCGTCGACGATGCAGAAGCAATCCTTTTGCCACAGCTTGCCGCCCTCACGACTCTAGCGAAAACTTCCGTGGTTGTTTCGGGAGATCCTTTTCAGATCCCACCCGAACCTGTTTCGACCACCGAGGCTTCCCAACAGTGGCTTCAAAGAGACATTTTCCTCCATGCATCAAAAACGGAAGATCTCCATCGGCTGTTTGAGTGGGCCGAGAAGAACTCGCAATGGTCTGTTTTGCTTGCCTCGCAATTCACGACGACGCCAAAGCTCACTTCGTTCATCGCGGGGATTCTGTTCGACGACAAACTCAACGTGTTCGCTTCAACGCAGGCAAAAGGAAAGATCTATTTTATCGATACCTCCGACCTGCGCTCCCAATGCAAGCAATACATTGGCAAGAAGAAAATCCTTCCCAGCAACGAATTGCAGACGAAGCGCACGGTGGAGTGCATCAAGTACATTATGATGGAACAAGGGAGGCATGCTTCGGATATCGGTGTTGTTGTTCCCTTCAGCGGACCGACGTTCCACACAAAACTTCAGCTCCGGATAAACGGCCTGAGGAATATCGAGGTTGGCGTGCCGCAGACCTTTCGCGGACGCAGAAAGCGCGTGATTATTTTTGACACCGCTGTCGCGGGAATGGATTTTACGATGCGTCCGATGGATGACCGGAAGGTGGGGGACAACAAAATTGCCCGCCTTTGGAACACTGTATTTTCCTGCGTGGCCGAAGACATGTATGTCATCGCGGACATGAATGTCTTCAAATCGTTGTACAAAGACCGACTCTTCGTGAGAATCCTGATGCTCCTGCAGTCTCAGACAGACCCGGTTCCCTCGTTTGCAGCATCAGCGAAAAAGTTTGACGAATTGGAATGGGACAAGAAGGCGATGCTGCTCTCGGTTTCCCGCAAGGTCGCTCCCGGCGGCATCCCAACAGCCCAAGCGCAGCCTCAGAAAGTCGATCACGAGATGGAAATGAAGATGAAGATGCTGGCCAAGCAGCAAGCGGCCACAAAACCGCAGACGGGGACTCGGAATTTCGAGCGGGAAGTTTTCCTTGGGGTCCAGCGCATTCTGGGAACGCGCACAGATCTGAATCTTCTCTCTCAATACCTGGGAGGAGACCTTTTGTTCCGGCATTCGGCCGAAACGGAGGAGTTTGCAGCCCGGCTACCGATCGACCAGTGTCAAAGCGAAAAAGAATTCCGTAGTCTTATGGAGCGATGGAACCTCTTTATTTACGAGACTTCAGGAGGAGGGAAGACCGACCTTTCCTTTTTTGCCAAAGCATCGCCCGAAGCCCGCATCCGTCATGACATACGAAGCATGAAGCTTTTCTATTCCTCAGAGATGGAAACCGCCATTGAAGAGGGAAAACAAAGGATTGCAGTTGAAGTCTCCCGCGTGTTTCAGGAGGCGCTGGGAAAATCTCAACCGGGTAACCCGGCCGAATGGTCCACGGTGTATGTAAACTTCCTGGCCAAACTGGAATCTTACCTGAGCTGGATTTCAGCACAGCTCCGCAAGTAACTCTTTCACGCCTTTTCTTCTTCCCTTTTCCATCGCCGCTGCATGACGTGGCCCGTTATCCCGAGGGCCGTCAAGGCCATTAATGCGCTCACCGTTTGCCAGTTCAGAGCTTCTTGAATGCTGGACGCTCCGACACTTCCTTCAATCGCATTTGAGTACAAAAAGGCTTTGATGCCGATGCCGAGAAGCGTTGCAAGAATGAATTTGGTAAAAGGAATCTTGAGAAAACCCGCCCCGTAGTTGATGAACATGTGAGGAGAGCTGGGAAAAACGCGAATGGTAAACAACGCCGAAAACGTCGAGTGCCGGCCAAGGAATCTTGTGACTCGTGAGTTATGAAACCTCTGGAACCACGGGCTGCCGCCAAACCTTGCTGCAACGTAACCCATCGCGCTTCCCGCCGCACTTCCGGCGCAAATGATTCCCGTGGCAGCAAAAGGCGGAAAGAGCAACGGTGTGATGAAGAAAAACACTGATGCGGGAAGAGCAAATGTCCACGCACCGGCCATGGACGCGATGATGATCATGGGCGCAAACGGATTGGCCCCAAGCTCGCGCAGATTCTCCCGCGAGACTTGCTCCCGTAGACCGCTTTTCATAAACAGGATGAACAAAAGCACAAGTGCAACCACTACGACAATGGACTGGAGTCGAGTTTTCCTGTTCTCATTTATGTCAACAGCATTCGTTTGTTGATTCATGCCACATTAGTATGCGTAAAAATGTCAGATTATTCAAGCGTTTGCAGTTGTCAAACCGTTTTCTTGAACGACACGGCAATTTGGACTATATTGAGTGCAAGAAGGAGAATCGATGAATTTTTGGCCCACCGTTTTCAACGTCCTCGTTGTTCTGTTTTTTGTCGGGCTCAACGGATTTTTTGTTGCAGCCGAATTCGCCATCGTTAAGGTTCGCTCCACTCAAATTGACCCACTGGTAGACAAAGGGCATCTTCGGGCAAAAATCGCCAAGGACATCATAACCCACCTGGATGCCTATCTTTCCGCGACGCAATTGGGCATCACCATGGCAAGCCTCGCTCTGGGATGGATCGGCGAACCGTTTGTTGCAACAATGATCGGACCCCTTTTGTTCAACATGGGCATTATGAACATGCAGGTCATTGAAGCCGTTTCCTTTGCCGTTGCCTTTTCCATCATCACGTTCCTGCACATTATTCTGGGCGAATTGGCCCCCAAATCACTTGCCATCCAGAAAGCAGCCAGAACGACATTGCTTGTCTCGTATCCTTTGCGCTTGTTCTTTCTGGTGTTTAAGCCGGTCATTTTCTCCCTTAATTCCGTGGCAAACGGCATCCTGAAGATCTTCGGTTTTCAGCCTGTTACAGAGTCAGAGCTTATGCATTCGGAAGAGGAACTTCGTCTTATTCTGTCGCAGGATAAGCGGGTGTCTGTCGCAAGCAAGACCATTGTTCTCAATGCTATGGATTTCCGCAAGAAACAAGCACGGTTGGTGATGATTCCGCGCAAAGAGATCGTCGCTATTTCATATTTTTCGCCCCTGAGAGAGAACCTTGAAGTCATGCGCAACAACAAGTTCTCCCGCTACCCTGTGTTCAAGGAATCTCTGGACAATGTTGTCGGCATCGTCCACACGAAGGATATCTTCAAGCACGAGCGGCAACTGAAGCAGGATTTTAACATTGACTCTGTGTTGCGGGACGCCGCATTCATGCCTGAGACGGCTTCCCTGGAGAATGTACTGGAAACGATGCTCCAGAAGAAAATTCATATGATTATGCTTGCTGATGAATACGGCGGAACCGCAGGTTTGCTCACGCTGGAAAACGTGCTGGAAGAACTCGTCGGTAACATTCAGGATGAACACGATAAGGAACCGCCGGATGTCACAAAAATAAGCGAGGACGAATACCTCGTTGATGCGAGCATATCTACAAACGACGTTGAACGGTTGCTGAATCAGGAACTTTCGCCGAAGGATATACTCTCGATCGGCGCTTTTGTTATTGAGAAGCTCGGCCATATTCCGCGCGTTGGCGAATCCCTTCGCGTGAACGGCACCGAATTCACAGTCGAAAAAGTGAGTAATCTTGTCGTTGATATCATCCGCATTAAACGCCTGCCGCAGATAACTGCAACGGAAGAAGAGTCAGCGTGACGGAGTGTGAAGACAGAGGAGAGTCGGTGAAGAGTTATTTCAAGAATTCCTTGCAGGCGTTGGCACATACGCTAACCTTCGTGTGTCTGTGTCATGCCGCCCTTTTTGCACAGTCATCCAGCCCCCATTGGGTGAAGGACGCAATTTGGTATCAGATTTTCCCCGAACGATTCCGGAACGGCAACACCTCAAATGATCCCACCGTGGAGGAATTGGAAATAAAGCATCCTCGCACCTGGCAGGTATCTTCCTGGACAGCTGACTGGTACAAACTCCAGCCGTGGGAAGAGCAGAACAGCAAGAATTTTTACGAAAACGTGTTTGACCGGCGTTACGGGGGTGACCTTGAGGGCATTCTCCAAAAACTCGATTATCTTTCCGACCTCGGCATCACGGCGATCTATTTGAACCCCATCTTTGAGGCGTACTCGCTGCACAAATACGATGCCTCGACGTACCATCATATCGATAATAACTTCGGCCCTGATGCACAAGGCGACATCGAATTAATGAAGCGTGAAACGGATGACCCTGCCACATGGAGCTGGTCAGCCGCTGACGATCTTTTTCTGCGGCTTGTTCGGGAAGCGCATTCACGCGGAATTCGCGTCATCATCGACGGCGTGTTTAATCATTGCGGCACCCGATTTTGGGCGTTTCAGGATGTTCTCAGGAATCAACGCGGCTCGAAATATGCGGATTGGTTTGATGTCACACGGTGGGACGACCCTTTGACGAAGGAGAATGAGTTTGACTATAAAG
>CAYNRS010000106.1:0-6364 GCA_964399565.1 uncultured Ignavibacteriaceae bacterium | reverse complement strand
CCGGACCTGAGCAATGAAACATCTCGCGTGAAAGATCATTGGTTAAAATCGTATTTGGAAAAACCAAAACCGATACGTCCTTTTGGATTCTTCCCGGGGACGGGGAGCAGGATGCCGGATTTTCGTTTGAGTTTTGCGGAAGTCGCGACAATAACAGAGCATTTTCCGCGGCCTTCGATGTCTCCGTTCAAATCAGTTCAGCTTTCGCCGCTGTCACTTTTTTCTTCAAGAAAAGCGGAGATTTTTCTGCGCGACAAGCTTCCGTGCCTGGGATGCCATCAGCTGAACGGGGAGGGCGGCAGAATCGCACCGGATCTCTCGACAATTTCTCAACGGTTGAGGCCCGAATTCATCGCTGCGATGATCCGGGATCCGCAAGATTCCGCACCGGGCACGATGATGCCAAAAACGCCGATGTACGAGGACATGCTACAGGTTATTGTTTCCTATCTTGTCTTGAGTGAAAATGCTCCTGACACTTCCAGGTACCTGTCTTTGACAGATTTTCCGCTCGCCTCAATCAGCGAAGGGCTTGAGGGTCCTCAACTCTATGCACAATGGTGCTCTCCCTGTCACGGCGCGAATGGAAATGGAAACGGGTTTAACTCAAGTTTCCTTCCCGTACAGCCTGCATCGCATTCCTCGAAATCGTTGATGAGTCCACGCGCCGATGACACCATTTTTGACGGGATCCACAACGGAGGAGGAATTCTTGGTAAAAGCCATCGTATGCCAATGTTCGGCCAGACACTGACAAGAGACCAGATCTTGTCAATCATAAGATATATTCGAGAACTGTGCAGGTGCGAAGCGCCAGCGTGGTCGGATAAATCAAAATGAAGAATCAAACGATCCTGGTGGCGCTTGCCCTTTTCCCGGCCATTCCGTTCGCTCTCCTGCTGGACTTTTTCACAACAGATTACAAGAGAGGCACGCTGACCCAGACCCCGTCGGAGATCGACGGCTTCGTTGGAGCGGAAGCATGCGCATCGTGTCATACTACTCAATTCACAGCATGGAAATTCTCTACTCATGGAAGAGCTGGCGGGGCACCCACAAAAGACAATGTGATTGCTCCCTTTGACGGAACGCCCATAAAATTCAAAGATGCCGAAGTAATTCCCTCAGTCACTCCTGATGGAAAATACATTTTCACGGTCCGCCGGAATGAAAAATTGGAAAAAGAATTTGTTGTTGAGGGCGTCATCGGCGGCGGCCACATGACCGGAGGCGGCACTCAGGGTTTTGTCTCCCGTTTCCCCGACGGAACAGTGCGGTTTTTACCGTTCGACTACAGCAGATCCAACAAGACTTGGTTTGCAAATACGAACACAAGGAAAGACAAAGGCTGGGTTCCAATTACACCGGAGCTGTCCCTCGCGGATTGCGGTGATTGGTCTCCGAACCGGATACTCGGAACAGATGATCGTTTTGCCAATTGTCAGGAGTGTCACGGAAGTCAGATTCAGGTTTCCTTTGACCGAACGACAGGCAAATACCTGACGCGGTACGCATCGCTTGCGATAAACTGCGAATCGTGTCATGGGCCTGGTAAGAAGCATGTTGAGCTCGTGCAGTCGGGAAAGTTTGGGGAGAGCGCCGGCATCGGCGTCAAATCGTTGTCAACGCTGAACAAGGATGAATCCATTGGCGTCTGTTTCCAATGCCATGCGGTGAAGGATGTCCTCGCGCGGGGTTACCTTTCCGGAAAACGTCTCGAGGATTATTATGCCCTTAAATTTCCGACGCTCGGAGACCGGCCCCTCCATCCAGACGGCCGTGTTCGTACCTTCAGTTATCAGGAAAATCATTTGTTCAGCGACTGTTATGTGAACGGCTCAATGACATGCGTTGACTGCCATGACCCGCACAGCCAGGGATATCGTGACGTTCACCGAAACCCTTTGCCGGACAGGTTTGACGACCGCCAGTGCACCGGCTGTCATTCTTCGAAGCTGGAATCTGTAGAACAGCATTCCCATCATCCCCAACAATCTCCTGGGAGCAGATGCGTGAACTGTCACATGCCCTACCTTCAGCACCCGGAAGTTGGGAATCAAATCCGCTTCGCACGTTCCGACCATACGATTTCGATTCCGCGAACGTTGTTTGACGAATCGCAAGGAATAGAAAGCGCGTGCAAACAGTGCCATCAGGATAAACAAGTGGAGTGGCTCGAACGGAAAACAAAGGAGTGGCACGGCGAAATCAAACCGCAGAAACCGATCATCGCAGGTCTCGTGAAAGTTCAGAACACAAAAGATGTATTAACAGCTTCGCGCTTGGTGCTTTTACCTTCCGCTCATTTTTCCGCAGCTCAATTCGCAGGCTTAAGCGCAATGTTCGAGAATGTTCTTCGCCTGAACATGGCTTTCCATCGAAGCATCTCAGACTCTCTAAAGAAACTTGCCGAGAGTGGAGACGTCGACGTGGCAGGTCTTGCTCTTGCGTGTCTGGATGTCGCCTACGGAGAGACTGATGTGGTGAAACCGTTTTTGTGGCGTTTCCTCGAGGCAACGGGCGAACGTGCAAAAAGCCTGAAGAAACGTTGGGTGCTGGCGCTCGGATACTCGGGTGGTAAATACCGCGAGGCGACACTCTATGATGAATCGATCATCATTTACGAGAAAGCTCTAAGGCTATTTCCGAACGATTCAAAAATTCTCCACAACATTGCACAATCGTACTCAGGAAAGCAAAACTTCGAGAAAGCCGTCGCTTATTGTCTCAGGAGCATCGAAGCCGACTCCTCGCAGGCGCTTGTGTTTGTTAATCTTGGGATCGCCTATTCAGCGCTAGGAAAAAACGCTGAGGCCCTGGAGAGCTATCAAAAGGCGATTGAGGTCAATCCGTTTGAGCACCTTGCGTATTTCAACCTCGGCAATATGTATCTCTTGCAGGGAAGAGAATTCAGTGCAATCGAATCGTATCAAAAAGCTGTGGAACTTGACCCCGGACTTGTTTTCGGGCATCTCTACCTGGCCCGCGCGTATCTCGTGACAAAGCAATACGATCGTGCACTAGAATCGGCGAAGAGAGTGTTGGAGTTCAACCCCGGGCACACTTCAGCCCGACAAATGAAGAGTGATCTGGAAGCTTTCCTGAAGCAGAGAAGGTAGGAAAACAAAAACGTCCGCCATGGAGCGGACGTTGTGTTTGTGAAAATTGCTGAGGGGAGTTCTAGTCGTCGTCATCCTCTCTCATCATCTCCCGGTGCATTCTTTCCCTTTGCATCATCATTCCCCGACCCATCATACCACGCATTCCGCGATTCATTCGCATCCTTTCCGCCATGTTGGCTCCCATGACCAGCGCCTTCTTCCATACCTTTTGCTGGTCGGCGTTGAGGAGTTTATTTACGGCAAACCATTGGTTTAACCTCATGGTATGAACTTGTGTGGCAAGTTGTGAAACCTCGCCGATCTTCTTTTCCAGGGAGGCCTTATCGGGGTTATCGGCTCGGAGCATTTGTTGAAGCTCCAATCGTGAAGTGGCAATTTTCGAGCGCTGCGCTATCATCTGTTTTTGCAGGTCGAAATGCAACTTTTCGACTTCTTTTTTCTGGTCGTCCGTGAGCTTGAGCTCTTCCATCAGACGCATTCGCGGCATCATCGAGCCGTCACTCATGGGGCCAGGTTGTGAAAACAGCTGAGAAACAGGGAACAGAAGAAGGAAGGTAAAAACGAAAATGACTCTTGATTTCATGACATTGCTCCTTTCGCGGTTAAGAGATTTATGAGTTAGACGAGCAAATGTCGGGAAAGTTTAACGAAGAATTCGACGTGTGATGGGTGGGTGGAATGAAACAGCAGGGGATCATAATCGCAAGCTCCGTGGAGCAAGGAAGTATTGCGGAAGGTATGGCTGCAGACCGATGAGTTTCTATACAGAACCGTGGGAGATTCTTGAAGAAACCGCCTTTTCCTCCTTCTTGATTCTTTCGGAAATGATCATTTTCGACCAGGAACGATAATTGGGCAATCGATTTCGCTCTGCAAGCCTTTTTGCTTTCTGAATTGTTTTGCTGTCAAATTCGAGAACAACAACCTCGCGAGGCATCACACGGAGAGGTGGATCCCATTTTGTCAGATCATCAGCCTCCGCGATGCCAATTCTGTCGACTTCGTCTTGAGCAACAGTTCTTCTTCTTGAGGTCATATTTCCCATCCTGTGATCATATTCAAACTCAGAAGGAACAAAGCGCTTCCAATCCAATCAATTCATACCTCCGGCTGAAACCGGTCAACCTCATCAAGCACCGTCCGGACGATTTCTTCTTCTTTCACCCGTTTCACAAGCTCGCCTTTTCGATACAGGAGCGCCACACCCTTGCCAGCCGCAATGCCGATGTCGGCTTCACTTGCTTCGCCGGGCCCATTGACAACACACCCCAGAACGGCGATTTTCACCGCCTTCTTCTGTCCAGCGAGTTTTTCCTCAAGCTGCGCCATAATGCCAAAGAGATCCACCTCGAGCCGGCCGCAGGTGGGACATGCGATGAGCTCGATATTTCGGGATGCGAGGCTCAGCGACCGAAGAATCTCCTTCCCAACTTCAACCTCTTTGACGGGGTCATCTGTTAATGAAACACGGATCGTGTCTCCAATGCCTTCGGCCAGCAATGCTCCAATCCCGACCGCCGATTTTATCGTGCCGACGCGGGCAGTCCCGGCCTCCGTCACGCCAAGATGAAGCGGAATATCTGTCCGCTGCGCCACAAGCCTGTAGGCTTCAATCATGAGTTTAACGTCGGTCGATTTCACAGAGATGACAATTTCTTTGAACCCAAACTCGTCGCAGATCCCCACATGGCGCATGGCGCTTTCATACAATGCTTCGGGAGTCGGGTATCCGTGTTTTTCAAGGATGTCCTCTTCAAGCGACCCGGAATTCACGCCGATGCGAATCGGGATCCCTCTGTCCTTCGCCGCCGTTAACACCTGCCGGATACGATCCTTTGAACCAATGTTCCCAGGGTTGATCCGGACTTTTGCGACGCCCGCTTCAACCGCTTTCAGCGCAAAGATGTGATTGAAATGAATGTCTGCCACAATCGGGATCGGAGACTGCCGGACGATTTCTTTCATGGCATCGGCGGCCTCTTTGTCGTTGACCGTTACGCGGACAATATCGCAACCGGCCTCGGCGGCAGCACGAATCTGGCCGACGGTTCCTTTCACATCATCGGTCTTGGTCTTCGTCATGGTCTGAACGGAAATCGGCGACTCTCCGCCGATCTTCACGCCCCCAACGTCAACCTGCCGCGTTTTTCGACGCAAGCCTACCTTGTACGTTTGATGACGTTCTTGCGGAATCTCTATTTCAGGATATTCTTGCATGCTTTAATGTACTTTTCTCTTCGACTCAATTCAACTTCTTGCTGGCTTCAAAAAGAATCTTTTTTTCCTCCTCGCTCAGGCTCTGATACCCGCTGCGGCTGATCTTGTCAAGAATTTCGTCAATTTTGCTCTGATGCTCGCTCCTATCGTCTGCTTTTTGCTCCGGGAAATGAACGATTTTCGCGTCGGCGGTTGCATCATCCCGGCTAGCCCACTTTGCGGAAAACTTGTTCAACGACCATCCCAGGCGGTCGACGGTTTCCTGAAACGGTATTTTCCCTGAGTCATACAACAGAAACACATATCCTGCGAACGCCCCGCCGAGGTGGGCAAGATTTGCCACATTTCCCGGCCCTCCTACAGACATTACGCCAAGGACAATCAGGAACATGACGAAGTACTTGGCTTTGATCGGGATGAGGAAATACACAAAGATATAACGATCCGGGAAAAGCATCGCAAACGCGACAAGGACGCCAAACACCGCTCCTGAAGCTCCGACGACGGGAGCAAGCGAAGGCTCAAAAATGGGCGCGAGGAACAGCTGGCACAAACCTGCTACAATTCCGCACGTGACGTAGAAAATGGAAAACTTCTTCGTCCCCCACGTATGTTCCACCTCCATGCCAAACATCCACAACCCAAAAAACATGTTGAAAAACAGATGCCAGAAGTCTGCATGCATGAACTGATACGTTATGAGCTGCCACGGGTAGAACATTCCGGTTTCCAGAGGCATCAACCCGAAATACTGACGGTACCACAACGCCAGCGGAGCTCCGTCGATCGTAAAGCGGCCAAACAACGCCGGAGACGTGAAGAAGAACACGACAGCGTTGGAAATCAGGAGTGCTTTGATCGCAGGAGGGAAAAACGAGAACCCTCCAAACCCCGATGGGCGATAGTAATTACCGTAATAAGACATTTAAGATTATCGATTGAAGATTGAAAATTGAAAATTTTAATCGCGATCCGAGAGCGCCGCGACGCCGGGAAGAATTTTTCCTTCCAGAAACTCCAGCGAT
>CAYNRS010000105.1:0-6395 GCA_964399565.1 uncultured Ignavibacteriaceae bacterium | reverse complement strand
GAGCAAATTCGCCGTTCGAAGCATCGATTTGATCGCTGATTAAATCACTGTGAATTGTTGCTGAATGTCTTTGAAAGCCTTGCTAAACTGCTGTCGGCCTTCGTTCTTCACGTGCGGTGCCAGGTCGCTCTGAAACTTTTCAATGTTCAATGAAGCAACTGAAAGTGAGTTATCGAGAATCTGTGTCAGTGACGCAAGTGTGCTATGGAAGGTTTCGATGGCAACGAGGCTTTTGGAACGTTCTCGTTCGATGATTTCGCGCCTCTCGCGCTCTTTCCGGAACAAGTAACGTTCATACACTCCGTTGACTATGACCGGGACATGATGGAGATCCACGTTTTCCTTGCGAACGTAGTCATACGCCCCGAATTTCATAGCTTCCACTGCGACATTCTCAGAACCTGCTGCAGTGAGCATTATGACCGGAATGTCCATTTTCTGTTCGTGCATCCATTGCAGGACATTTAACCCGGAAATACCGGCCATCTTGTAATCGAGAAGGACAAGGTCGAAATGCTGGCGTTGAAGGAGTTCCAAGGCGCTTTCGCCAGACTCGCACGCAATGACGTTGTAGCGCTTGGTTGAGTTGAGAATTTCCTTGAGAACGAGTCGAAAAGGGCCATCGTCGTCGACGACCATCAAATCCAACTGCGTTCGAGTCTGACTGGGTCTATCCATGGAAAGGTCCTGGTTTGGATTAATTAGGACTGGCGACTCCTGAATGAGTCATAAGAATGAGCATAGAAGACATCGCAACAATGATGCCAACGCCGAATCGGATAAACGGGTTGAATAATAGGGAGTTACGGTAGATTAAATGGGAGAATTTCACAAAATTCCGGAATTTTCAGAATATCTGAAATCAAGAATTCCTATTTTTTCGGAATTTTCGCATTATCTTTGAAAAGGCAGACATATTGCTTAATCGTCTTCGACCGTGACCGAGGCGACTTCTTCTAGTGTCGTAATCCCATTGAGGACGAGATTCAATCCGCTTTGTCGAAGGGTCTGCATGCCGTCACCGAGCGCCTGGTTGCGCAGGCTTTCTTCGTCGATGTTCTTGTCGGCTTCGAGGACAAGATGCCTGAGGGCCTTGTTGAAGTAGAGGGCTTCATGAATGGGAAGACGTCCCTTGAAACCCTTGACGCAGTTTGCACATCCCACAGGGCGCGAGATCTTGGCCTTTTCAATGTCGCCTTTTGACACGCCCAACTTCACAAGAGCTTCTTTGTCGATATCCGTTGCAGGGGCTCTACATCTGTCGCAGAGCTTTCGGATCAGACGTTGTGCGAGAACAATATTAAGCGTATACGCTATCAAGAACGGCTCGACGCCCATTTTGTAGAGCCGGGCAATTGCGCTGACTGCATCGTTGGTGTGAAGCGTGGCAAACGTCAGGTGGCCCGTGTTTGCGAGTTTGATCGCCAATTCCGCCGTTATCCGGTCACGAATCTCTCCGACCATGACAATATCCGGATCGTGTCGCAGGATGGCGCGGAGAGCTCCATCGAAATCCAGTTTTGGGTTGAGTTTTACCTGCCTGGCGCCCTCGATGAAATATTCAACCGGATCCTCAACCGTGATCACATTCAAAGAAGGATCCATGACGGTCTTAAGCGCAGAGAATAACGTCGTGCTCTTGCCGCTTCCGGTCGGTCCTGTAACGACAATCATGCCGTACGGTTTCTCGATGGCTTTGCGGAATGCATTTTCGGAGTAGGGGTCAAAGCCGAGATCATGGATGCGCGTGCTGAACGAAGGTTCTTGAAGTACACGGATGACAATGGACTCGAACTTACTTTTTAATTCTTTTCCAACAATTGGGATCACCGAGACGCGAAAGCGGACAGTTTTTCGGTCAACGATAAATTGGGCGAATCCGTCTTGAGCGGTATTCCGCTCGAACCGGTCGAGGTTCATCGCCCGGTCTTTTACAACTGCAGACACGGCCTCAGCCCGCGTTTCAGCATGAGTATACCAGAGTGACAAGCGTCCGTCGATACGGAAATGGAATTCTGTTTTCTTTTCGCCGCGGGGCATGACGTGGATGTCGCTTGCCCCTGCGCGGACCGCGTCCATGAAGATCCTTTCAACAAGCTCCACCAATCCGCTCCGGTTGATTTCTTCCTCGAGCGCCTGCTCATAGAGTTCGGAATCTTCCTCCATCTCGCCTAGTACGCCTTCTTTGCCGGTGTCGGACTCGAAATCTGCATAGGCCGACCGTCCGATATTCACCCGCTGCCAAAGCTCCTGCCATTGGCTCAACCTGACATAAGAGATTTCGAATTTAGGAAAAGAAAAGGCGCGGGCTATCGTGTAAACTTCTCGTTTTGTCGGGTCGGGAGTGATAACGAGGAGACGATCCGGCCGGTCACGGTCGACCATGAACGGTAGCACGTGGTTTTCCAGAGCCATAGTCTTGATCGCAACGGGGAGGTTGTTAAGCTCCTGGCGCATGAAATTGACGTTTTCATCGTTGGGAACTTCTTTTGTAAGATCGATGGTCCGGAATGCGTAATAGTTCGCTATTTCCTGGTAAATCTTGTCACGGTCAAGGTGTAGCTCATCAACCAGAACCTGCGGCAGTTTCCGCCTGTTCTTAATGTCCTCTTTGCTCAAAATGTCGATGGCCCCAAGAAGGTCATGGGCCGTGATAATCCCCTTTTCTACGAGGAGATCACCCAATTCTTTCTTAGCCACTCTAGCCTGCGATGACATTGGAGTTCTTCAACATTGTGTTTTTATGGGATGCCTTCGATTTTGATCGATGCAGTTTCCGAGGATAAGAATGTCAGAAATACCATGGCAATCATGATGATAATCGAAATGCTAACTTCGATGACACTGATAAGATTTTTCATTGCATACCGGTTTTCCAGCTCGTAGTAGTCCGCCAGCTGAAGGGCCGTTCCTTTGACATCTCCTGTCTCGGCAGCAGTGCGAAAACGTGATAGAGCCATTTCAGGAAAGAATCTCGTCATCTCCATGGCTTTGGCAAACTCGGTGCCGTACTTTAGCATAGCCGGGATTGCGATCACACGTATTTGTTTTTCGAGAAAGCGATTTCGACTCGCTTCTGCTGCATGTTGAATCGCGTCGATATTCTCCTGAGAAGACGTGTACATGATGCCGAGAACCCTGCAATACATTTCGACGCTTGTGTTTTGAAGAATCCGCCCAATATACGGAATACGGATAATCAGCTTATCAAAGAAAAACTGTCCCGCCGAAGTCGTAAGCCAGGCATAGAAACCACCAAGCAGTGCAAAAAACGAGAGCGTCAACAACAGTAGATTCTCTTTGATAATCTCACTGATTTCCAGCGTTGTTGTCGTCAGGGGTGGAAGCTCTGCAGCCATGGGGCCGAGGAGCTCGACCATTTGGGGGAGTAAATAGAGAACATAGAAGGCAATAGCGCCCACGAGAGAAAGAGATGTGACGGCCGGAAGGATCAAGGAGCTGGCAAGTCCTTTTTTGAAATCCGCTTGCCGCTCGACAAAGTGAGAAACGCTTTCGAATATTGATTTCATATCCCCGCTCTTCGAGGCGATCCCCAGCATGAGGGCAGTTTCTTTTCCAAAGACCTTTGATTGGCGGATAAACGCCTCGCGTGAGTCAGTTCCTTCCTTCAAGTCTTTGATAATTGCCCGGATGGCTCCCTTGAGCTGTTTATTACGAACGTTGCCTGCCATCACTTGAAGAATCTCGTGGTACGGCATCTTCTGTTCGAGCAGGCGGGCGCTTGTGCCTATGAATGACACCAGCTCGTTTGCCGGTGCTTCAAACTGGATGTCAAAGTGCCTTCGAACGAACCGCACTTCAAAACCCAACTGCTTCAGTGCGGCGACGACTTCGCTTTTTGAGTAAGCGCTTTGGACGCCGTCGATGATATTGTTCCCGCGGCGGACACGGTAGATGAAGTTCTTTTTCTTGCGTATGGAGATTTTCGTGAGGCCGAGGCTTTTCGCAAACTCGTTTGCCTTTTCACGAGCCCCCAAAAAGGAAGAGGCGTAGATAACTCTCTGGACAGGCTTTCCACTCTTATTGACGGCCTGGATTCGGTATTCAGTTCCCCTCATCGGGAGGTTGCTTTCAAATTATGAGGTCATGACAACGCAACAAGCAGCACGGGACAAAATTCAACGCCTTTCCTTGACAGACTCCATAAGATAAGGAGCTCCGCAATGGTAGCAAAACTTTCCATAGGGGTGAAGAATTGGCTCGTTGCATTGAACGCATTGTTCGATAAGTTTTGTCCCGCAGAGAATACAGAAGCTCTGTCGTTCAAGGACGTTTGAGAAGTTGCCGCACTTCGGGCAAAGGCGGTATTGGTGGTTACTGTTGGGATTTAGCATGACGATACGCCTCCTAAGCACCGGCCAACATCGCAACAAGAATGCCATGGAAACATACGAGAAAGGCTCGAAAAATCAAACAACTAGGCCAGAAATAGAAAAGGGTACACCGAAATTCTGTGTTTTTCAGAACAAAACGGCGTTTTTTTTCCTGTTTTCTCAGAATTGAAGTTATTGTGCTTGCTCCCGATTCCTCAGCTTGATCCCTAATTTGGAACACTTGTCGTACAATGTTTTCTCAGGCACGCCCAGAAGTTTTGCAGCCTCACGCACGTTCCAATCGGACTTATCCAGAGCGCGGTGGATAGCAGCTCGACCAGCTCTTTCTTTTGCTTCTCTTTCCAAATCGGGAAGGCTCAGAGGTTCGGTTGAGAGAATCTTGATTTCTGCAATCTCTTTTGGGAGATATGCCGGCTCAACGACATTTGATGGTGAAAGGAGGATTGCCCTTTGAATGACATTCTCCAGTTCGCGAATATTCCCCGGCCAGGAATACTCCACGAGGTGCTCGAGCGCGATTGGCGAAACGCGAAGCCGTGGACGACTGAGTTGTACTTCGTATTGTCGGAGAAAATGTTCAACAAGCAATGGGATGTCTTCCTTGTGGTGGCGAAGCGGAGGGACTGAGATTGGGAAAACATTGAGCCGGTAAAACAGGTCCTCGCGGAATTCACCTTTTTGTGTTGAGGCGAACAAATCTCGGTTGGTAGCCGCGATAACGCGCACATTGACCGGAATCGGAGTTGTTCCGCCCACACGGTCAATCTCCTTCTCCTGCAACACTCGGAGAAGTTTGACCTGTGCGTGATTGTCCAAATCGCCGATTTCATCAAGAAAGATCGTGCCGCCATCGGCGAGTTCAAACTTGCCGAGTTTTGTTTGTATTGCGCCGGTAAAGGAACCTTTTACGTGCCCGAAAAGCTCGCTTTCGATCAAGTCTTTGACGAGTGAGCCGCAATTGACTGCTACGAAAGCACGTTCATGCCGGTTGCTGGCCATGTGAATTTCCCTTGCTACCAGCTCCTTGCCCGTTCCGGATTCGCCTGAAATGAGTACCGTAACATCTGTAATAGCCACGCGGTGGATGGAAAGCAGAAGTTCCTGAATGGCCGCACCGTTGCCCACGATCTTCCCGGACACCCGCTGAACTTCCTCTCGAAGAATTTGGTAATCACGTTTCAGTGCGCGTTCCGCAAGGGACTTGTCAATAAGGGTTTTCAGCTCCTCAACTTTTGGAGATTTTGAGACATAATGGAATGCGCCAAGCCTCATCGCTTCGACGGCTGTCTCAACGTCGGCATGAGCTGTAAGCATGATGACAGGAAGGTCGGGGAGTATTTCCTTCACGCGTACGAGGACGTCGAGCCCGCTTTTTCCGCCGCTCAGCATCAGGTCGACAAACATCGCATCTACTTTCTTCCGGTTGAGATGTTCCAGCGCCTCGCGTTCTGTTTGTGCCGGCACAACTACAAACGAGGGGCTCATTAAGGACTTAAAATCCTCGAGAAACGTTTTGTTGTCGTCCAAAACCAGTATTGTTCGTACGTCACTCAACGCTTCACCGGAGTTTTAGACGCAAGAGAATTGTGGTTCCTTTTCCAGCGATACTCTCTTTCACACTCACATCGCCCTCATACCTTTGAAGAATCTCCTCCGCCCCGACGAGTGTTGCTCCTTTTGTTGAAGGCTCAAAGAGAGTGTGCCAGAGCTCGTGTCCCATGAGAGTGACGGAGTCGTTTATCTCGAGCAGCCAATGGCCAAGGTATGTACGCGAGCTGAGGGAAATCAAACATGGTCGGTTTAGGTTTCGGCTCTTCGCAAAAAAGTCGAGAATCGATTGCACTGCTCCGGAGAGTTCGTCGGGAGCGATAATGACCTCAGGCTCCGCGGGTGAAAGATGGTTCGACATCCGGATACCGTTTTGATCGAAATATTCCCCCTGCTGCTCCAGAATTTTCTGTATGATCTCTGCCGGTTTGCATCGAATACCGGCTAACAGTTCCTTTCGTAAAGCCCGGATGTCCTGAAGAACGAGTTCAA
>CAYNRS010000104.1:0-6399 GCA_964399565.1 uncultured Ignavibacteriaceae bacterium | reverse complement strand
GAAGTGCCAGGAAAACCAGCGCGGCTATTCTTGATTACGGCCGGGATTGTATTGCCATCAAGGCGGACGTTTCCTTTTACAATGATGTCCGAAACGCCGTTCAGAAGACCTTGAACCGATTTGGACAAATCGACATCCTTGTGAACAACGCCGGCATTTGGAAGAAAGGTGAAATCGGCAGGATGACGGAACGCCAGTGGGATGAAACTCTGGACACAAACCTCAAAGGAACGTTCCTCTTTTGTAATGCCGTTGCTCCGATCATGAAAAAACAGCGGCGGGGACGCATTATTAATATCTCCAGCACGGCCGGCCAACGCGGAGAGGCTTTGTATTCACACTACGCCGCTTCCAAAGCGGGAATGATCGCGTTTACGAAGTCGATCGCCGTCGAACTCGCCCCCTACCACATTAACGCCAATTGTATCGCACCGGGATGGGTCGATACCGATATGACCGCCGACGCGCTGCGAGGAACGAGCCGAAAGCAAATTGAAGCGGGCATACCTCGAGGAAAAGTCGCGACACCGGACGACATTGCCGGGGCCGCGTTGTTTCTTGCCTCCGACCTTGCCAATCACATCGTCGGCGCGACCATCAGCGTCAACGGCGGCGGGGTCTTGATTTAGTCATAATTTTTGTTTTTCCTTTCACTTCAGCGCCTAAAGAGTTATATTCTGTTCGCATTTTTCCATGTTCCCCATGCAGAAGGAGCGCGATGCGACACAACAAAAAGTTCCTCTCCGGGAAAAAGATCAACCTGTTCCCGATTCCCAAAAATACGGACGTTGTCGACCTCGTCGACAATCACTTTCAGGCATACAATGCTGCGCGTTTGAGGGAAGCCTGCCAGCTTTTTACGGAGAAAATGCTCAACCCGAATGTCACCGTCGGCATGAGCATCACGGGCGCCCTTACACCGGCAGGCCTGGGGGGTTCTTGTATCGTCCCACTTATGGAGGCGGGCTTTGTCGATTGGATCGTCAGCACGGGCGCAAATCTGTATCATGACACCCACTTTGCCATCGGCCACTCGCTGCATCAGGGATCCCCTTTTATCGATGACCGCATACTTCGCAAAGAAGCCGTCATCCGCATCTATGATATTCTCTTCGACTATAAGGTTTTGCTCGATACCGACGATTACTACCGCAAAGTTATCGACATTCCAGAGTTTCAAAAGGAAATGAGCACGGCGGAATTTCATCACCGCATGGGGCGCTATATTTCCGAACGCGAGCGCGTCATGAAGGTTAAATCAAAAAGCATCCTGGGAACCGCCTACAAGCTTGGGATACCGCTCTACACCTCGTCTCCGGGCGACAGTTCTATTGGCATGAACGTCGCGGAACGTGCTTTGTTCGGCAACAAGTTACGCTTCGATGTCTGTGCAGACGTCAACGAAACCGCTGGGATTGTACTTGACGCAAAGCAACGCGGCGGATTGAGCGGAGTGTTAGTTTTCGGAGGCGGGTCGCCGAAGAATTTCTTGCTGCAAACGGAGCCTCAGATCCAGGAAGTGCTGAAAATTGACGAAAAAGGCCACGATTACTTCATACAAGTCACTGATGCGCGACCGGATACAGGCGGACTTTCGGGAGCCACACCGTCCGAGGCCGTCAGCTGGGGAAAAATCGACCCCGACAAGCTCCCGGACACCGTGGTAGCTTATCTCGATTCCACTTTGGCAATGCCCATCATGACGTCGTACGCGCTTGCCAAGCGAAAACCCCGCAGACCAAAACGATTGTATGACAGGCGATTCGAGATGGTAGAACGTTTAAAGCGTGAGGCGCAACGGGCATACAAAAAGTATCACCAGACCCGATTGGACAATTATCATATATAATCCCATTTCAATTAACACGGAGAGGTCGTATGGATCGTTTTCAGGAGCTCGTTGAGCTGGTTCAAACATTCAAGGAAGATTTCGACAAGTTCTATCAACGACATAACAAATCTGCCGGAGTCAGGCTCCGAAAACACATGGCTTCGCTGAAGCGAAAAGCGCAAGAAATTCGTAATGAAGTGCAGGACGTTAAAGAACAAATGAAAGGAGAATCCGCCCCCCCGCCGAGCGCCTCGTAGAAGCGTCGGTCTCGAACGCGTCATACAGCCCTTTCTACCTTCAACCGTTACACTATCAAGAGGTGTCTCCATGATGAGGCTCCCTTTTCTCTTCAGCTTTCTTTGCCTCGTTCCCGCATTGCTCTCTGCCAGGCAAGAAGCTGCGCTCCATCAACCAACACGAATCATTCCCACGCCTCAGCAGGTGCTGGCCAAATCGACGACTTTCAAGCTTACGCCTTCGACTCGCATTGTGCTCGGTGAGGGAACGTTCAATGTTGACATGTTCGCCGGTGATCAGAGTAACCTGGAACTCGTTGAGATGAAGGAAAAGCAACTGAGAATTGTCAACGAAGAAAGCGTCCGGAGTCTTACGGGCAATTTCATCTATATCGGGACCCCTGAAAGCGACCAGGGAAAAGTATTCCTCAAAGAGCGAAATGGAACACTCTCAGAGCACATGAGCGACGAGGGGTACTTTCTCGACGTCAGCCCCGCGGGCGTTGTGATTATTGCGGAACATCCGGCCGGCCGATTTTATGGCGTTATGTCCCTTCTTCAATTGTTACAACGCGAACGGAAAAACCTGTTCATTCCTGGTGTTTCGATTCACGACTGGCCTCTCCAAAGCGTTCGCGGCATTACTGACGATCTCAGTCGCGGCCAGGTTTCCACTCTGGAGAACTTTAAGAAGATCATCCGTTTTCTTGCCCGATACAAACTCAACATCTATTCGCCGTATTTTGAGGACATCTTTGTTTTCCGAAACCATCCGTTGATCGGCAAGGGCCGCGGAGAGATTACGGCCGCTGAAATGATCCAGCTTGACGCGTATGCAAAAATGTACTATGTGGAAATCATCCCGATTTTTGAAACGCTGGGACATTGGGAAAACATCCTTGCCATGCCGCAATACGTCCAGTATGCGGAGTTCCCGGGAGCGCATACAGTGAATATTTCTGACGAGGCTGTTTACAAGATGCTCGACGAAATGATTGGCGAAATCGGCGACGCTTTCAGCTCGGATTATTTCAACATTGCCGCGGATGAATCCTGGGATGTGGGACTAGGCGTCAACAAACAGCGCGTTGCCCAAAGCGATATAGCTACTGTCCACGCCGAGCACTACAAGCGGCTCTTCGAGATTGTAAAGAAACACAAGAAGAAAGCTCTGATGTACGGCGACATTATCCTTACGCACCCGGAGATCCTCACAAAGATCCCAAAAGACGTCGTCTTCGTCGACTGGCAGTACCATGTTGCCGATGTCTATGGAACTCCGGCAGTTTTCGACAAAGCCGAATTCCGGTACGTTATTTCCCCGGCCGTTTGGAATTTCACCGGACCCTTTCCGAATTACATCAACACGTTCGTCAACATCCAGAACCTGAACAAAGAGGGATATCTCAACGGGTCTCTGGGCATCCTCACGTCGAATTGGAATGACTATGGAGGTGAGGCCCTTCGTGAGCTTAATTATTACGGCTACGCCTGGACGGCCGAATGCGCCTGGCAACCTTTGAGGGCAAATGCGACAGAATTCAACAGACGGTTCTTTGCTGATTTCTTTGGATCGAGCGACGCAGCCACGACGGCGCAATCAATCTATGCGATTCTATCCGACCCCGTGAATCAAATGTACTGGAATGAGCTCTGGCGCCATCCTCTGCTGCCCATGACCCCCACGCCGGTGAACTATTTGTGGCGCATTCAGAGCATTGAATCCACTATGCCGTTTGTCCAGCAGCTTCTTCAGCAGCTTCGCGTGCAAGCAACGCGCAACAAAGACCATCTGCAATATCTTGAATTCGTTTCACGCTTAAATCTCTGGTTTGCAAAAAAACTTCGTTCCGGCGAAACAATCCGAAGACTCACGCAAAACATGCCGCCGTCAGCGAATGCAGACTCTGTGAAGAATGCGGTTCTCGACCTTGCCAGAAAGGTTGTGCCGGAGCTGACAAAGTTGAAAGAGGAATTTCGACGCGTGTGGCTGACGACCAATCGCGAAGCCAACCTCAACTGGCTCATGATGCGTTACGACCGCCAAGCCGCTTACTGGGATGAAAAGATGGAGGAGGTCGTACGCGGCAACCTTTGGGTTGACCCTGTTGCTGAAAGTCAATGGATTTACCACCCCAAGGGGAACCCGCGGAACAGGGATACAACGGCGATGCAGGTGCCGAAGGCATACTTCCGCAAAACAATTGTTCTCGACGACACAACTACATCCGCCAAATTGCAGCTCATTGGAGACTCGCACGCGAGAATTTGGCTCAATGGGAATGAACTTGGAGAAGTGTATGCCCGGCGTTCCTTGTCGCTGAGTGTCGAGCATCAACGAGTTCGGCTCTGGCATCTTGGCGGGCAATTGAAAAAAGGCACAAACGTCATAGCCATTGAGGCCAACACGTACGATATATCTCCGACTCAATGGCAATTCGTCGGCTCGGCGGGGTTCAATGTCTACAGTGAGTTGCAGTTTTCCAGTAAAACTGCTATGAAGGTGCTTTCAGATTCAACGTGGAAAACTTCGGACAGGAGTTTCGACGGCTGGATTAAGCCTGAGTTCAATGACGCAACGTGGCTCCCCGCCAAATCGTTCGCCTATCCGTTGCCCGTTATCAGGCCGAATTTTGCGACGGGGCGGTTGTCGTGGATTGAACGGTAACAAGGTGACGAATCAGCCCGTAGGGGCGTTCAATTGAACGCCCCTACGGATAAAGCTTTTGATGTGTGACTCTCCCGCAATCTTGCATATTGCTTCTTCTGATTTCAGCGCAGCAAAATTAGCTTCCTAGTCTCACCAAACTCGACGGACTGGCCGCCATCTGCGTGGCGAACTTGGAGCGGAGGTTAGTCGAACAAGCACCTTGAAAATTCGGTTTACAATTTCGAATTATTCAAGGTAACTGCTTTCCACCAACATCCCCGATCTTGTCTGGCGACACACAGGTTGGTTTTTCAAGCGTTTTGAGGTATCTTTCCACGAATGGATCTTAAACCACACCCACATCACCAAGCATACATTCAAATTCTCCGTCGGATGACTCCCGATCAACGCTTGCGCAAGGCGCTCGAACTAACAGAGATTGGCAGGCGCCTGCTTGCCGACGGGGTTCGCCACCGCAATCCCGGGCTCCGGGAAGAAGAACTCCGCCGGCTTTATCTGGAACACCTCGGCAAGTGTCACAACAGCAACTACTAGCTAAAGTTGTTCAGGCGCTGGAAGAATCCGGAAGCCAATACATGCTCACCGGTTCCTTTGCATCAAGCATGCAGGGAGAACCGCGACTCACCCACGACATCGACCTGGTTGTTGCTATTCCTGAGGACTCCACTGAGAAACTTTTGAAAAGCTTTCCTCAACCCGATTTTCTCCTGGACAAACTGGCCATGGAAGAAGCCTTGAGAAGGAAAACAATGTTTAGTCTTCTCGAGACCGTGGAGGGAGATAAGGTCGATTTCTGGCTCCTGACCGACGACCCCTTCGATACATCACGATTTGGCAGGAAAAGAAAGATGGTCGCCTTGGGAATGGAGTTGTATGTCTCTTCCCCTGAAGATACAATCCTGGCAAAGTTACGCTGGGCAAAGATGTCTGGCGGGAGCGAAAAGCAATTCTGGGACTGCCTGCGAGTATATCAAGTGCAACATGATGGTTTGGACAAAAAATACCTTAGCGAGTGGATAGTAACACTCGATTTATCGGATTACTGGAATCGACTGCTGAATGAAGCTAGGCTGTAACGTGTTGTTTTGAGTATTTCCCTACTCCTACCTCAACAGAATGAGCTTCTTCGTCTCCACAAACTCGCCGGCCTGCAACCTGTAGAGATAAACCCCGCTTGGAAATCCTGCTGCATCCCACCGCGTGCTGAAAGAGCCGGCCGAGAGCTCCTCCGAAACCAGCGTTGCCACTTCCCGTCCTAAGAGATCGAAGATTGTCAGCGTTACATGACTTTTGTGAGGCAGAGAGAACTGTATCTCTGTGCTTGGATTGAACGGGTTGGGAAAGTTCTGTTCGAGGGCAAATGTACTTGGCACCTCACTTGATATCTCCTCTACTGATGTGATGACAATGCGTGTAGTGTATGTTTGGTGTCTTCCCGTTCGATTATCGTTCCAGCAAGGCCATACTACTCCATTCAACGCAGTCACTTGAATATAGTCACCCATATAACCTGTGGTACCGGGATAAGGAATAGGGGCAGGTAGAAAAGGGGTATCGCTGACAAGCACATCCCTAAACGTGTCGCCGCCGTCTGTCGAGACAGAGAGATAGACCTGGGCCGAATCGTTGGCGGGAAATTTTCGGCTGTCGAAGCACACAAC
>CAYNRS010000103.1:0-6401 GCA_964399565.1 uncultured Ignavibacteriaceae bacterium | reverse complement strand
TTTCTTGCCGGTGTGAGGGATTCTCCGTTCAAAATACTTGATCACTTTGTCGATCACCTCAGTCAGATTCTCCTCATGCAAATCGGGTTTCGACCCAATTTTTGAAAATCGGTCGGCGATTTTTTGCAGGCGGAGGAGGTCATTCTGCATATCGCGGATGGTTTCGAGTCTTTTTGAATCGCCGCCCGCCTGGTCCTTGAGTAATTCCACCCATCCCATCATGCTCGAGATCGGCGTTCCGAGTTGATGCGCTGTTTCCCGCGCCATCCCCACCCAGATGTTGCTTTGCTCGCTCCTCTTCACATAGCTGAAACTGATGTAGCCAATAAGAATGAAGAGAGCAACGATCGAAAGCTCAACGTAGGGAAGCCACCGGAGTTTTGTGATCATCGGGCTTTCGCCGTAATGAACATAACTCAGGATGATCGTATCCTGAAATGCAACTTTTACTGGAGTGTGAAATTCGTCCATTTCGGCGATCTTGTTGAGAAAAAACTGTCTCAGCTCCCCGGGCGTAAATCCAGATGAGTCGATGTCGAGGTTTCGGTAAGCTTTTACCTCTCGGTTTGTCGAGTCGGTTTCGATGATGGGGAAATCGATGGCGACGATGATTTCATTGAACACGAAACTGTAATCGCCTTCACCCACTTTTGCGTTAGCGATGAATCCCAGTGACTTTGCATACAGGTTGGCAACTTCACGCTCTTTTGCCTGAAGTTGCTGGACGATTTCATGAGTGTAGAACAGCGTTCCGCCAACAATGAGAAACGCGAGGATTAACAGGAAGACTTTCAGCTTGCCGGAAAGGGGCATGGAGCCGGAAAGAAGCGATTTCATGCTATCGGATGATTAAGGTTTGGTCTCTTCTTGCTCCAACCGAGACCATCCAGACTCGCGTGCCCAACATCTTTGCGACAGCATCAATGTAGTTCTGTGCTTTCATGGGCAGGTCTCCGTATCGGCGGATGGATGAGGTTGCAATTTGCCAGCCCGCGAACGTCCTGTACACCGGCTGAACGGTTTCGAGGGTTTGAACGTCGGTGGGAAACTGTTTCAGATCCTTTCCGTCACGGCGATAACCGACACATACTTTAATTTCGGTGAAGCTATCAAGAACATCGAGTTTCGTAATGGCAATCCTCTCGATGCCGTTGATATTGCATGAGTACCTCAGGCTCACGAGGTCAAGCCATCCGCATCGACGCGGTCGTCCTGTCGTTGCGCCGTATTCGCCGCCGATTGCGCGTAGTCGATTTCCCGTATCATCCTTCAACTCTGTCGGGAAGGGGCCGTTGCCAACCCGGGTGGAGTATGCTTTGACAACGCCGATGACCGAATTCACAGCCGTAGGTGGGATACCAAGGCCTGTACACGCCCCGCCGCTGGTTGGACTGGAGGATGTCACGTAGGGGTACGTTCCGTGGTCAACGTCGAGCAGGGCGCCCTGGGCTCCCTCTGCCAGAATCTTCTTTTTCTTTTGAATGGAACGATTCAAATACGCTGAAGTGTCCGTCACAAAGTCATCAATCTTCTTGTCGAAATCCTGGTATTCACTGATGATGGAATCGACATCGAGCTCCTTTGAATGATACATCTTACTCAACAGTTCGTTGTTCTCTTCGATGTTGCGTTTGAGTTTCCTGCACAAAACGTCCCGATCGAGCAAATCAACGACTCGAATTCCCGAGCGCATGTATTTGTCGATGTACGCCGGGCCAATTCCGCGACCGGTCGTTCCGATTTTCTGTTCGCCCTGCTCCCGTACGGAGTCCAGCAGTTTGTGATAGGGCATGATGAGGTGGGCGTTATGGCTGATAAGCAGTCGGCCGTCGACTTTTATGCCCATGTGTTTTAGCTGATCGATTTCCGCCATAAGGGCCACAGGGTCAAGCACGACTCCGTTCCCGATCACGCACGTGACGTGTCGATGGAAAATTCCGGAAGGGATAAGATGGAGGACAAATTCTTTCTCGGTTTGCCCATTCTTTGAAGGAATAACAACTGTGTGTCCGGCGTTTGCCCCGCCCTGATATCGAGCCACGATGTCAACGTTCTTGCTCAGATGGTCAACTATTTTTCCTTTGCCTTCGTCGCCCCACTGGGCACCGACAATCACTTGAACAGACATTTCGAGTGCGGAATGTAAATTGCGGATTATGAGTTTAGAACCGCAAAAAGTGTAGCTAAAAAATGAACGAAAGACAAGAAAAGGAGGAAAGGTTAATTGCGCGTTGGTTCATTGGTAATTGAAATTAACTACACACCATTCACCAATGAGCCTTCGTTATCTTTCTTTTAAACCCATATTGGACTATATTGACCGCGAGAATTACAGGTTGAACAATGGACAAATTCGTTATCCATGGCGGAAAACCACTCAGCGGCACTGTTCGCATCAGCGGGGCGAAAAACGCATCTCTTGCCCTGATGCCGGCCACGATACTCGCCCCCGGTACCTTCAGCCTCTTAAACACTCCCACCCTCAGGGACATCACGACCATGGCTCGGCTTCTTGAGTCGATGGGTGTGAAGACATCCCACTCGAACCACACGATGACCATAGATTCATCACGAATTGCGCATTACGAAGCGCCCTATGAACACGTAAAGAAAATGCGAGCCTCTATTTATGTTCTCGGCCCATTGCTTGGCCGATATGGCAGGGCAAAGGTCTCCATGCCGGGAGGTTGTGCCTGGGGTCCACGTCCTGTTAACCTCCATTTGGAAGGGATGAAGAAGCTCGGCGCGGAGATCGATTTGGAGGGCGGCTATATCGTGGCGAAAGCAAAGAAACTAAAGGGTGCAAGGATTCTCTTTGACGTTTCCAGTGTTGGGGCGACTGGAAATGTGTTGATGGCGGCTGTCTTAGCGGACGGGGCCTCTATTATAGAAAACGCGGCAATCGAACCCGAGATAACAGCGCTGGCAGAGTTTCTTCAGTCAATGGGGGCAGAGATTCACGGAATCGGGACGAGCAAGCTCGAAATCGATGGTGTAGAGAGCCTGCATGCCAGGAACGCCACGACGATCCCGGATAGGATCGAAGCCGGCACATTCCTTGTTGCCGGCGCAATCGCAGGCAAAAAGAAGGGAAACGTAAGGCTCGAACAATGCTCGCCTGACCACTTGGCGGCCGTCATCGCAAAACTCGGGGGCGCTGGTGCAAAAGTAAACAGCGGAAAGGATTTTATCGAGATTCAGCCCCCAGAGAGCATCAATTCTGTTGATGCATCAACCGCTATCTATCCAGGTTTCCCTACGGATATGCAGGCACAATGGATTGCCTTGATGTCTCTGGCAAATGGTACATGCGTTGTTACGGATACGATTTATCACGACCGGTTTATGCATGTGCCAGAGCTTAACAGGCTTGGAGCCGATGTTACCGTCAGGGACAATACCGCAACGGTGATTGGTGGACCCAGGCTCACAGGTGCGAAAGTCATGTCAACCGATTTACGTGCTAGTGCGTCCCTTATACTCGCTGGATTGGCAGCCGAAGGAACAACTGAGGTTTTGCGCGTCTACCATCTCGACCGAGGATATGAGTCTATCGAGAAGAAACTTCAGTTGCTGGGCGCGGACATTGAACGCGTGAAAGGCGAGGAATTTTAGCCTCCTTCAGCTTACGTTGAATGCTCATGTCGAAGAGTTTTCTCTCCCTCCGGTCATTCCAGGTTTCCGCGGCGGTTCTTTTCGCATTTTCAGCGACTTGCACGCAGATTCCTCTTTTTAATTACCTTGGTTTCGAATATTCCTCTCTGACATCAATTCTCGGAAGCTTCCTCACGGGACTTGTTTCACTTTCACTCTGTCGTAACATCAGCGAGAGCGTTGAAAGAAAAGCAGAGGAATTCTTCCATTTTTCCACAAGGGCGTCGCTCGTCCTGCTTTTCATACCGTTTACGGTAATGTCGATCAATGTTTTTTTTGTCAAGAACTGCTCTTATGTCGAAGGTGCAGTCTTTTTCCTGTTGACGCCGTTGCCGGGTGCTCTCTTTGCAAATGCATTTTCCTGTCTCATCGCAATAAGCTTCAATCGCTGGAAAAGAACATTTTTTATTCTTTTTTATGCTTTGGTGCTGCTCCACATTCCTCTCGTAACGTTCACTGGCATTCAGATCTTCGCCTTCAATCCGCTCGTCGGTTTTTTCCCCGGCTTCACGTATGATGAAACGCTGGAAGTTACGACGCGATTGCTTGGATACAGAGTCGAAACGCTCATCCAGGTATTCTTCGTTTGGCTGATGGTCGAATGGGTTCTGAAGCGGAAAGCTTCGAAAAAGCCGTGGGCCGAAATCGTAACTGTTAACCAGCGGTGGATCGCTTCGATTGCGCTGGTGATGAGCGGACTGATGTTCTGGTTCAGTGATGATTTGGGATTTTCTTCATCGTCGAGCCATGTGAAGAACCAGCTCGGCGGGGAAATTGAGACTGAACATTTTGTCATTTCCTATCCTTCGACGGTCAAACAATCCCGCGCGCGGGAGATCGCACAACTGCACGAATTCTATTTTGCGCGAATCTCCACAGAGTTGCGCATCAATCCTCGGAGGAAGATTCACTCGTTCATTTATCTCTCGCCCGAACAAAAAGCGCGACTGGTCGGGGCTGGAAGCACGAACATCTCAAAACCCTGGTTGTGGCAGATTCACATCAATCAGGGAGACATTGAGGCGAGTCTCAAGCATGAGCTCGTTCACGTTCTGGCGGCGGATTTTGGATTTCCGTTGTTGCGCATTGGACCAAATCCGGGACTCATTGAAGGGCTTGCTGTAGCCGTTGAACGAACAACGTATGAGTCTGTTGTTCACCGGACAGCCGCCGAGGTCTTTGCCATCAAGCTTCGCCCGAACCTGGAAAGCATGTTTTCCTGGTCGGGATTTTTGAGAGCATATCCCGGAGTCAGCTACACGCTTGCAGGTTCCTTCTGCAGATACCTGATCGACAGATACGGCCTCAGGAGATTCAAGCGAGTCTACAGGTCTGGTGATTTTCTTTTCCATTACAATAGAGACCTCTCAGATCTTATCAATGACTGGAGGGAATACCTTTCCCGCGTGAACGTCACGGATGCTGAAAAAGTCAGGGCAGGATACTTTTTCAGACGGCCGTCTATCTTTGGAAAGGAATGCGCTCGAGTAATCGCGAACATGAACGCGGAGACGCGTTCTCTGTACGGCCGGCAGGACTACGGAGGTGCCCTTCTTTTGGCAAACCGCTCGCTCGAAAAAAGTGTCAGCATTGAAGCCATTTTTCAGAAAACGAATTCTCTTCTTCGGATGAAGCACTACCAGGAAGCAATCGGGTTTGCGGAGAAACAGTTGAATGACAGCTCGGTTGCCCACGCACTCCTGCCGCTGAGGCTGGCGCTCGGGGACGCGTACTGGGCTGTTGGCCAGAAGGATCGGGCCATGAGCGAGTACCAATTCCTCTTTGCTGCGCACATTAGCCTGACGTTGGATGAAGCATGCGCGTTGCGTCTTGAAGCGGTATTTGCGGGACTTGACCAGCTGGGGCCTTTCTTCCTGGGTGAGGTTCGGGATTCCGCACGAGTAGATTTTCTCCGGGGTATGACGAAGAAGATAAGGGACAACAGGCCAGCGATCTACCTCCTCGGTCGAGAGCTGAGTTCAAAAGAAAAGTATGAGGAAGCTCTTGAGGCGTTCGAGGCTGTCAAGAAAATGAACTTGAAAATCCTGGAATATCTCCGAGAGAGAAGACTTGGATTTCTCTATTTCAGGCTCGGTGAATTTCAGAAAGCGAAAGTCCACTTCTGGAGGTCGATGAACAACATCAGCAACGAAGCGTACTTCATCGAGACGGACGAATGGCTCAAACGGTGCGACTGGATGGAGGAGCATGCTGCAAAACCGAACCTGTAATCACCTTCCGAAGGTTTTCATAGCCGTCATCTTCGCCTTCGGAAGGTCCTTTGAGCCAAAGGGACTATTCATGTTCACCAACAGTTCACAAAATCAATTGCCCAATGGCATAAAGTCAATGTCTCCATTGTTTGATTTTCCTTCAATTTTTGACGTAATTGAGCGTCGAGTTTTACCCGCCAAAGCAAGGCGGGCAAGCCCACCGAAAATTGAAAACGAACTCTTTCCGGAGAATTCAATGAAAACCACAATTACTGATGTTTGGGCGAGGGAGATCCTTGATTCACGCGGGAATCCAACGATTGAAGTTGAAGTCGAACTGGAAGATGGGACCATGGGGAGGGCGGCGGTGCCGAGCGGTGCCTCAACCGGGGAAAACGAAGCCGTCGAGCTGCGAGATGGAGATAAGTAAACAAGATTTGCCCTTCCCGAAGATACTTATACTCCTCTGGAAGGGGTTCTTTTACTTTCAAAACAAGTTCTGCTCCCCACGCTTCTCCGTCACGACAAACTTCT
>CAYNRS010000102.1:0-6423 GCA_964399565.1 uncultured Ignavibacteriaceae bacterium | reverse complement strand
CTTGTCGTTCTTTCGTCAGGACAAACTGCATACGTTGGCTCTCCTGCTCCGCACGCAACTTCTCCTCGATTGATGCCGTGAGGCCGGGGGGTAATCCGACTCGCCGAAGCGGTGTTGCTTCAACGGTAATTCCTCTCGGCTCGACAATTTTTTCGATCTCCTTCAGAATAAGCTGGGCGAGCATTTCCCGTTCCGACGTATAAAGAGCTTTTGCATCGAATCCCGCGGTGACACCCCGTGCCACCGACCGAAACTGCGGTTCGAGGATTTTGCCGACATAATCAGGGCCGATCGTTTTGTAGACTTCTGCGGCTTTCTCTGGATTGAGATGATAGATCGCACTGATCTCAAGGGAAACAGTCAAGCCTTCTTTCGAAGGAACATCCATAAGTTCCTTGAGTTCTTGAGTCTGAACCGTAAACTTAATGACACGCGCCAAAGGGTTCACGAAGTTGATCCCGGACTTCAACGTGTTTTCGGAGACAACGCCGAAGAAATCCACAACTCCGACGTTACCTGCGGGAACAACAGTAAACGTCTGGGTGAATGCAATGACAGCAAACAAAAGAGAAACTAGTCCGCTGATGTTGGCCGTAGCCCGGTAGCCCAGGTTCCGCTCCTCCCGAACCTTTCCCTTTGCGTTTCTCCACAGCAAGAATGCGACGATCGCAACGATAACACTAAATATGAACAACATGGAAGCCTCCTTCGTATGGTTGATAAAAGGATTTACTGGCGACGATTTAACTTAAAGATTTTCCGCGAAGCTGTCAATCTAAATCGAATCTTTTGTATCTTCATGCCATGGAAAACGCCATGCTACAAGTTGCTCTCGATGCCGCGCTCGAAGCAGGGAAATTTCTGAGAATGAATGTCGGCAAAGTCAAACATGTTGAGCGCAAGCAGGGACAGGAAACAAACCTTGTTACGGAAATTGACAAGAAAGCGGAAGAGCTCATTATCAGGAAGATCAGAAACAGATTTGGGAATCACCATTTTCTCGGTGAGGAGTCCGGCGGGAATCAAAGCACGTCGGACTACAAGTGGATCATCGATCCACTCGACGGAACAACCAACTTTACCCACGGGTTGCCCATTTATTGTGTTTCCATCGGGCTGGAGTTTCAGGGTGAATTGATTCTTGGGGCTGTCTACGATCCCAACTACGATGAGCTTTTTTCCGCCGAAAAAGGGAAAGGCGCTTTTCTCAACGGCAGACGAATCCGAGTTTCCACAATATCAAAACTTATAGATAGTTTGCTGGTAACTGGCTTTCCGTATGATGTGCGAACCAAGGCCGACAGTCTTCTCCGACATTTCAACAATTTTCTTATGGAAACGCAGGCAGTTCGTCGATTGGGTTCTGCAGCTCTTGACCTTTGTTATGTCGCCTGCGCTCGGTTTGACGGTTTCTGGGAAGCGGCGCTTAACCCTTGGGATATAGCAGCGGGTGTTCTCATAATCGAAGAAGCTGGCGGAACTTATACTGACCTGCGGGGGTTTCCGAGCTCAATCTACAACAAGGAGCTACTTGTAAGCAACGGAATTATTCACGATCAGATGGTAGATGTGTTGAAGAGAGGACTGAAATGACGGAGCAAACAAATGACAGCAGTAGTTCCTCTAGCGGTGTATCAGGTTCGCGAAGCTGGCGAGATGTTTGCAAGAGCATTTACGAAGGATCCTTTTTATATCTATGTCCTTCCGGATGAGAAAAAACGGCTCAAAGCGTTGACGTGGCTGTTCACAGCTGCAACGCTGTACGGCTGTCTCTATGGAGAAGTTCATGTAACGCAGGGGCAGATCCACGGAGCGGCAGTGTGGCTATCTTCGAGCCAGACTACACTTCGAATGCTGAGAGCCGGAATGACCTGGGCACCGTTCAAGCTTGGCCTGAAAAGCTTTCTTCGGCTTTGGGGATCGCTTTCATTAGTAGAACAATTGCATAAACAGGCAATGCCTCAACGCCATCTTTATCTCATGATGCTGGCGGTTGACCCGAATCAGCAAGGCAAGGGGATAGGAAGAAGTTTATTGGAAAAGAATCTCAGCCGTGCCGATGTGGAACGATTGGCATGCTATCTGGAAACCACCCTGCCAACAAATGTTCCGATGTATCGGAAATTCGGGTTCGAAGTGGTCTTGGAGGATGATTTCCCTGGAGGCGGCCCGCGTTACTGGACGATGAGGCGACTACCGCGGTGAAGAGAACGGCGAAGTTGAATTGGTCAATCAGAGTTTCTTGACGAGATCCAGGCCAATGAGAGCCAGTATCACAAGCATCATCAAGAGAAACCCGCCGACAACAGACAAGAATCCAACCCTGGCTTTGGTTGCTTTGGGATCGACATCAAGCCTCGGCAGAGTCTTTACCGTAACATCTCCGTTCACCACCACCTGACACGCCAGCCTGTGGTTCGGGTTGACTTTTCTTTTCAACAGCCACCGGCCCGAGATAACATCTTCCTCGGCGGGCGTTCGCGCGTTGAGGCCTTTGCCGTCGACGACTTCAACAACGTCAGCGCCACAGGGGAATTTCAACAGCCCAAGGTCGAGATTAAGGTGGAACACACGATGGAAGTTGCTGTATAAGTGAATGCCGCTTTTGAGGGCGACTTTGCGCAGGTTGGTTCCTGGCAGAACATCCAAGGACGTGTGTTCGTTGAGAAAGTGAATTGCGGGCATCAAACCTCCTAATGGCTATCTATGACCCCTCGTACTTCTTCGCGGCCCCGGGGGGTACCATATAGATATAACTTTGCAGATACTCCAGATTGCGCTCTTTTTCGTCGAGGTCGATCATGAGCAAGTCGCGGAGAGAAACCATGCCCACCAATCTGTCGCCGGACACAATCGGTAAATGACGGCAATGGGCTTTTTGCATTTTCTGAAGGCTCGATTCAAGGCTTTCATCAACGCTGGCGACAACAATCTTCGATGTCATCACATCATTGACTTTTGCGGTTTGCGGGTCGAGTCCTTTGGCAATGACTCTTGTAACGACGTCGCGCTCGGAAAAAACCCCGACGAGCCGGTTATCATCAACAACGGGAACAGCTCCGACGTTCTTCTCCGCCATGTACCTGGCCGCTTCGGCCACACTGACATTGCGGGAGATGGAATACAAAGGTCTCTCGCTCACAACACCGCCCATCGTCTTCATAGACTCTCCGCTGGTTTATCGATGGTGAAAACCTCAAACTTTCTCGTGTCGGAAAAAGTAAGGAGTTTTAGTGAGCAAGGCAAGGTAAGAAGTAAGTCTCTTTGGAACAACGCGAATCCTCAACTAGCGCCCATTCCAATCTCTGACGCCTTCCTTGTCGATGATGTACTTAATGAGCGCGGGCAATGCCGGGGGAGAAGGAACAATTCGGAAAGCTTTAGAGATTCGTTCTCTGGCAGCCGCGGCGTCATGTTCGCGATCCGTGTACAATATCGCGAGTGTTTCTCCCGAGTCTACACGCTCGCCCGGTTTCTTTTTCAGCACAATGCCGGCCTTTGGGTCAATCGGATCGTCTATCGTCTGCCGCCCGGCGCCAAGAGTGATGCTCGTAAGGCCAAGCTCAAAAGGGTCAATGGCTCCGACGAAACCTTTCTCAGGGGATTTCACATCGAGCGAAATTTCAGAGATCGGATATTTTTCAAGATTCTCAATTGATGTAGTGTCGCCGCCCTGCGTCTTCACAAGCTGCAGAAATTTCTGATACGCCTTTTTCGTGGATACCACTTCCCTGCATTGCTCAATGCCTTGATGAAGCGATTGCACCTTTCTGGCGAGGAACACCATAGCTCCGGACAGCAAGTAGGTCACGTCCATCAAGTCCTGCGACTCATCGTTGTTTCCGCGGTTTCCCTTTAGACACTCAACGGATTCAACAACCTCAAGCCAATTGCCGATGGCAGTCCCCAGGGGTTGGTTCATATCCGTGATAAAACCCATCGTCGGTTTGCCGAAACCTTGGCCGATCTCAACAAGCGTCTTTGCCAGTTCAATCGCCTTTTCCTCCGTTTGCATAAAAGCACCGCGCCCCGTTTTCACGTCGAGGACGAGGGCGTCGTTTCCTCCGGCGAGTTTCTTACTCATGATACTGCCGGCGATAAGCGGTATGCATTCTACCGTCGCCGTCACATCCCGGAGGGCGTACATCTTCTTGTCGGCGGGCGCGATTTCTTTTGTCTGCCCGATCATGACCACTCCAATGTCCTTGATCACCTTCTTATATTCGGCAACGGAGAGGCTTGTCCTGAATCCGGGAATGGATTCAAGCTTGTCCAGGGTTCCGCCAGTGTGGCCAAGTCCGCGGCCGGAAATCATGGGGACTGGAACGCCGCAGGCAGCCACGATGGGAGCCAGGAGCAGGGAGACTTTGTCGCCCACGCCCCCCGTGGAATGTTTGTCGACTTTGATCCCGGGAATTTCTGACAGGTCGACGACCTCGCCGGAGAAAAGCATGAGACGTGTGAACATGAGCGTTTCTTCCCTGGTCATCCCCCGGAAAAAACAGGCCATCAGGAACGCGGACATCTGATATTCCGGCAGTTGCCCGTTAACATAGCTGGAAATCAGAAAACGGAGTTCGGCCTCGCCGAGAGCCTCGCCGTCGCGTTTTTTGCGTATGAGTTCGACGGCGTTCACATCAACTCTCGATTTTTACGGTAAATTCTTTTCCGCATTTGTTGCATTTGTATTCCACTGTTACCCAATTGTTCCGCTCGTAGTAGCTTAGCTCGGCAAGCTCCCCTCCGCACGCCTGCACGACGCAACGTTTGAGATCGAGTCGATAAATCCTATCGGCCGGATAGTCATCGAGTTGGTCGCGGTCGGGCGTCATCGTTGAAGTTTGCGCTCAGCAAGGAGAATACCGCAAATGCTTTTTCCGTCCACGATTTCCCCGTGCTCAATCATGGAGACAGCTTTTGGAAAGGGTACGATCTCGACGGTAAGATTCATCTCGCCTTCTTCAAGTTTCTGGCCCTTGCTTGATTCTCTCACGTCACGCGCGAGATAAATGTGCAACAATTCATCACAGAATCCAGGTGTCGTGTACATCGCAGTGAGTTTTTCCCAGGAGGATGAGACGAAACCGGTTTCTTCTTCCAGCTCACGTCGGGCACAGTGTTCTGGATCTTCATTTGGATCCAGTTTCCCCGCCGGCAATTCGAACAAGAACTTCTTCATAGGGTAGCGAAACTGGCGAATAAGGACGATATCGCCGTTGGCCAGAATGGGAACTGCTACGGCGCCGCCTGGATGTTCCGCGACTTCACGCTTGCCGCGGTTTCCGGAAGGATATTCAATGTGGTCAACAAGGAGGTTGAAAACCTTGCCGACATACAAACGCTCGCTCTTCAGGACCTTCAAATCAGCCATGCGCCGGCTTTTTCTAGTAGTTTCCTCTGCTTCCCGGCTTGATCACTTCGATGCCCTGAGCGCACAGAGGACATTCCTCCGGTTTGTTCGTTACGACATCCATCTGAAGAACAGAGAACTGCTTGGAGTCAAATTTGATTTTACCTTTGCTGCGGTCGACGATGTAGCCCACGCCGGCAAGCACGCCGCCCGCTTTCTTGACGATGTCAACGACTTCAAAGACCGAACCTCCGGTCGTAACGACGTCCTCCACGACAAGAGAACGTTCACCGGAACGGATTTCAAATCCGCGCCGGAGCTCCATTTTTCCGTCTTTCCGTTCGGCGAACACTGTGCGAGCGCGAAGCATTCTTCCCACCTCTGTTCCGACAACAACGCCCCCGATGGCTGGAGAAATCACAACTTCGACTTCGCTGTGCTCGAAATGCTTTGCGATTTCACCGGCAAACAAATGAAGGTATTTTGGATACTGCAGCACGCGTGCACACTGAAAATACTGCGGGCTGTGCAACCCCGAAGTCAATTGATAATGTCCTTCGAGCAGTGCTTTTGTTTCCCGAAAAACCTCAAGGAGTTGTTCTCTTGGGAGCTTCACGATACGGGAATGAAGTTATTGCGATCGAGTTTTGCGGAAATTTCGCGTTGAAAGATAGAAAGAAGTGGCAAGACACGCAACGAAGATCTAGGAAGGAAACGAGGAAATGCGAAGGTAACCTTGTCAAGGTCACCATAAATCGAGTGAACCTTGACAAGGTCAAGATTAAAGACCGTCGATAGATTTGGCCAGGTTGAAATCGTTGACGGTCAACCCTCCCGCGCTGTGGGTTGAGAGAACCAAGGTTACCCTATTCCATCGGATGTCGACATCCGTTTGATGGTTCGCCTTTTCGGACAGCAGAGCCACTGAGTTGACAAACCCCATGGCGTGAACAAAAGCCTTCAGCTCAAACGGGCCGATCGCGGATTTAGCGCTCGTCTATGCAGTGACCGATCCTTCGAAGGGTCGCCTCGGCGGCATCACGGCATTCCTTGTGGAGAAGGGCACGCCCGGC
>CAYNRS010000101.1:0-6441 GCA_964399565.1 uncultured Ignavibacteriaceae bacterium | reverse complement strand
GTTTCGACCATTGCTATTCGGATTTCTGCAAATAATTTCTACAGCAAAACCTTCACCATTGACCACAAGTAAGAAGCTCCAGGTCACGACCGCTCTGGTCGTGGCCTCGTTTCTTGTAGTACATCTCCTGTTTTGGCTTCTCCCCAATGTGTTTGAGCCGTGGAACGCTCAAACCGTCGACCAGCTTTTCGTCTTCCGCTACCAGGCGAATTCTCTGCGAGTCCCTTACGACAGCACTGTCATCCATGTCGACTTGAAGGACGGGAGCATTCAAAAGCTCGCCAACGCCTACTTGAACCGGACTCATTACGCTCAGGTTGCGCGCAACCTCGGGGAAATGGGTGTCGCGGCGCAAATCTGGGACTACATCTATCGTGCAAAAGCGAACGAAGTAGAAGATCAGGCTTTCATCAACTCAACAAGAGACGCCAGGAATGTCTACTATGGCATTGCCTTCGATCTTGCTGAGCAAGGGGAGACAATTCCCAAGCCAGCCCGCCCCAAAGCCCACCTTGAGTTTTTGGACAGAACAAAATGGAAAGTCACGGTTGCCGGCGACACCTCGGAGATGTACAGGGGTGAGAATCCCATCATTACTTTTCCGGAGCTTGCCACCGCGGCGCGGGGATTAGGCTATCTCAGCATCAGGTTCGACCGAGACGGGGTCTTCCGACGGGCGCCGCTGCTTATCAGGTACAACGATGGATTCTACCCCAGTTTTCCCTTTCGAGCTGTCTGTGATTTCTTGAAAGTTCCTCCGGAGAATGTCATTCTTCGACCCGGAAGGAACATAACACTCAAAGGCGCATCGCCGCCCGGCAAAATCCCGCACGACATCGTTATCCCTGTTGACGACCATTGTAACATCGTCATCAACTATATCGGACCCTGGGACCGAATGAAACATTTCGACTTTGCCGATGTGTTGACAGTCTCTGATTCGCGAGATGATCTGGAAATCATGGCAGAGGAATTCGAGGGACGGATTGTTGTCGTGTCTGAGGTGTCCACGGGCTCATCGGATATCGCTCCCGTCCCCACGGACAATAACTTTCCCTTGAGCGGTTTGCACGCGAGCGTTGTTCACACTATTCTTACGGAGGACTTCCTCACTGAATTCACAGACTTCCAAATGCTGTTTGTCGAAGTCCTCCTGATGGTCATCGTGTTGATTTTCGCCTTCAAGCTATCCTCTCGGGGGCTTCGTTACGGGACCGTTATCCTGCTCGTCGGCTATCTTGTAGCTTCCGCGTCTCTGTTCCTCTATGCAAACGTGATTGTCAACATTATCCGACCGTCGCTCATGATTGTCGGCTCGGTTTTTTCCATCATCGCGTACCGGTATATCAACGAGGAGAAGGAAAAGGAATCCCTGCGTCGTTCATTCGAGGCATATTTCCCGCCCGCCGTGGTGAGAAAAATCATGGCCAACCCCGAGCTTATCTATGCCGCGGGACAGAAGAAAGAGCTGACCATTATGTTCGGCGACATTAAGAGCTTTACCACACACTCCTCGACAATGAGCCCAGAAGCGATTCAAAAATCCCTCGATGAGTATTTCGGCGCCATGGTGGACATCGTCTTCAAGTATGAAGGCACAGTAGATAAATTCATCGGCGACGGGTTGATGGTCTTTTACGGCGACCCGGAGCATCAACCGGACCACGCACTTCGTTGCGTCAAAGCAGCGATCGAGATGCAAAAGAAGTGCCGTGAGCTGAAGACAAAATGGGAATCCGAAGGCAAATTCCCGCTCAAAATTCGTATAGGAATTAACACAGGCCCGGTCGTTGTAGGCAACATGGGCTCTTCAAAACGACTTTCCTACACTGTCCTCGGATCCGACGTCAACCTCACACAACGATTGGAAGCCAATGCCCCCGTCGAAGGTATCATGATTTCACAACGCACTTTTGAGCTCGTGAAGGATCATGTCCTAACGCAGCCACTCGAGCCGATAATGGTCAAAGGGCTTGACCAACCGATTCAGGTGTACGAAGTAATTGTGGACGGACAGTCAGCCGCCTAGGCTGTCTTGCTTTTCCTTTCTGCTTTCCCCATATTAAAGAAGTTTCATTTTCAGACGGGCTTTCGCTCCTCACCTGTCGGGTACATCTATGCTCACACGGGACGTCGAAATACAGCAACAGAGGTGGTCATCGCGGGATGCCTTTCGTCATTGCGAGAGGCTGACGTATGAACATTACGAGAACTTCCCTGTCGCATCGCTCCTGATCCCAAGAGACCGCAGGAAGTACGTTTGCGCTATGTATGCTTTTGCTCGCACTGCCGACGACTTTGCCGACGAGCCAGGACTCACTCCGGCCGAACGCATTGAGAGCTTGAACGATTGGGAATCGCAGCTCAACGATTGTCTCAGCGGCTCGCTCCGTGACCCCGTTTTTGTGGCTTTGGCGGAGACAATCGACCGTTTCCAAATTCCAACGGAGCTCTTTCGCAATCTCCTGCAGGCGTTTCGTCAGGACGTGACGGTGCACCGTTATGAGAAGTTTGATGATTTGCTCGGATACTGCCAGAATTCCGCCAATCCTGTGGGCAGACTCATCTTGCTGATGTTCAATTATCGCGGCGAATCGATGCTCCAGCAGTCAGACGCTCTGTGCTCGGCCCTTCAACTCACGAATTTCTGGCAGGATATTCAGAGAGACGCTGAAAGAGGCCGTATCTACGTTCCGCTTGAAGACGTTCGTGATTTCGGATACACCGAGGAAGATCTTCTCAAGCGGAAACTCACAGAGCCGTTCCGCCAGTTGCTCTCCTTTGAAATCGAAAGGACGAGAGAGTTGTTTGCCCAGAGTAAGGGGCTCCTTTCCGAAGTTGGAAAAGACCTTGCGCTTGAGCTGAGGCTGACGTGGAATGGCGGCATGCGGATTCTTGAAAAAATCGAGCAGATACAATTCGACGTCTTTCATGTTCACCCCAAACTCACTTTTTCCGACAAGCTGAAATTGTTTTTTGCTTCATTGTTGATGTAAGATTGTGACCGCCGCCCAAACCATATTGCCCAACCTCGCTCAGAATCGTCAGAGTAATTTCTATTATTCGTTTCTTATCCTCCCCAAACCGAAACGGGAAGCGATTGAGACGATCTACGCATTTTGCCGTTACACGGACGACATTGTGGACGAAGCGGCAACCAAGAAGGAGCAGTACGCGCGGCTTCAACAATGGACAAAAGAACTTCGTTTGTCTCTCAACGGAGCGTCACGGTTTCCCGTGCTGAATAAGCTCAGCACCATTATCCAACAGTTTCACATCCCGTTGAATCATTTCTATGACCTTATTAGGGGAATGGAAATGGACCTGACCAAGAAGCGCTACAGAACATTCGAGGAACTCCAGGAATACTGTTATCATGCCGCTTCTACGGTTGGCCTTATGTGCGCTGAAGTGTTCGGCTACAAAAATGAGGGCACAAAACAATATGCGATGAACCTCGGCATCGCCCTTCAGCTGACCAACATCCTTCGGGATCTGAGAGCAGACGCCAGGCGGGGAAGAATATATCTCCCGCTGGAAGACCTTCGTCGTTTTCAGTATTCAGAAGATGAGCTTCTGCGCAGCGTCTATAACGACCGCTTTGTCGAACTCATGAAATTCGAATGTGAGCGCGCCCACGAATTTTTCCGGAGAGCAAAGACATTCCTTGCTGAAGAAGATAAGCCGTTCTTCACGGCAGCACGCACGATGGGCAACATTTATTACCTGCTCCTGCGAAGGATCGAGAAAGCGCATTTTGACGTTTTCTCAAAGCATATACGACTTTCTCCGCCTCTCAAGCTTCTTGTCGCAATGATCCTGAGTCTCCGAAGCAAAGCCCCGAAAAACCTCCATCGCTACATCCGCGCTGAACTCCCCGCGTGACCAATGTATGGATAGTTGCCCGCCCGACGGAACTATTGAATGGGTTTTGCCGGTCGTTCGGGCGAGGATTGATGGATTAATGTGGTTTAGTTTCATTAATCCGTTTATCCACAAATCCCTTCCTCTTTCCTTCGTGTTCTCGTGAGATACGATGTCGTCATCGTTGGCGGTGGTGTAGCCGGTTTGAGCGCTGGCGTCGAACTTAGCTCGCGAGATTATAGAGTTCTCCTTTTGGAACAGCGTCCAAGGCTTGGCGGACGAACGTACTCCTTTGTGGATGAGGCCACGGGTGATGTCGTGGATAACGGACAGCATCTTTTGATGGGTTGTTATCATGAAACGCGACGATATCTGAGGGAGATCGGCTCCGACCACCTGGCAACGCTTCAAGACAACCTTCACATAGATTTCCTGCACCCAGAGAAAGGCGTTGTTTCTCTCTCGTGCCCGCCTTTCGTTGCTCCGTTTCATGTCCTGGCAGGACTCCTCAAATTAAGAACGCTTTCCAGGTTGGACAGATTCAAACTCCTTCGTGTAGGTTTGGAGCTCCAGCGGACATCCACTCAAAAAGAACAAACGCTTGGAGCGATGACGGTTGAGGAATGGCTGGTGAGCCTGGGACAGTCCCAGGAGAATCGAAAGTATTTGTGGGACATTATTGCAATCGGTTCTCTCAACGACAACCCGGACTCTGTTTCGGCTTTGTTGTTCTTCAGAGTATTGCGGGCCGCATTCCTCGGTTCAAGGGAAAACTCCTGTCTGCTCATTCCACGCTGCGGCTTGAGTGAGCTGTTGGTTGATCCGGCATCGAGATACATTCAATCACGTGGCGGTACCGTAAAGACCGGATGCGGAGCGAAAACTTTTGAAACACGTGGATCACAGGTCGCTCAGTTGCTCTGCGAAGACGGGTCGGTTGTGGAATCCCGCACGTTCATCAGCGCCGTCCCTTACTATGCGATTCGTTCAATCTTCGAAGGGACAACGTTTGCTTCAACTGAACAATTCGAGTCGTCGTCCATCATAACAATTAACCTCTGGCTTGATCGCGAGATTCTCGAAAACGAATTCGTAGCATTGCTCGATACACGTGTTCAATGGATTTTCAACAAATCGCGACTGCTCGGGAAGAAAAACCCCCGGAGAGAACAATATCTCGCGCTTGTGATGAGTGGAGCCGGCGAGTTTGTCGGGTCAGACAAGGACGCGCTCATTCAGATAGCTATGGAAGATCTCCGCAGGACAATTCCCGCCGCTCGGCAGTCAGAAGTGGTGAGTTCTCTGATTATCAAAGAAAAACGTGCGACGTTTTCTCCGAAACCCGGTACCGAATCGCTGCGACCGATGACTGGCACAACCTTCGAGAATTTTTTCCTTGCCGGCGACTGGACGGACACAGGATATCCTGCGACAATTGAAGGGGCTGTTTTGAGCGGAAGAAAGGCCGCCCTGGCGGCTGTTGACTTTCTGATGTAAATGGGCCGAGATTTGCTTATGTTACCTCGCTCCTTTCTCAGTTGCATGGAAAAACCAGGAATCAAAACTCTCGCGCTGTTGTGTTTCTTCACCCTCCTTGCACGATCCCAACATGTCGTCGTTCCTCTTGACCATCAAGTTTACCCTCTTTTGGCGAAAGGAGAAACGCTTGGGATGTTCGACTCGTACAGCCTGCGTGTGACTCCCATAACCCGCGGCGAAGCATTTCACTTGCTGAATGCCATGAAAGGACGGGCCGGAGACCTTTCGACGGCTGATGGCAGCCTGGTGGACCAGATGCTTGTAGAGTTTACCAATCTCAAGGTCGGAGAGCCCGCAAGCCCCGAGAATGAGATTCATGCCTACCGGTACGAAGAAGGTACTTCGCAACTCTTTCTGGACCTGCGCGGATTGACGGAGTTTGACGTCCGCAGCGGATACGCAAATGTTCCTGACGAAGATCTTCTAAGAGTAACGGGAACCGGCATCATCAGAGGGCAGTTTGGAGATCATGTGTTTGTCGACTTCTCCGCGCGCAACGGTTTGACCCTCGGTGCCAAAGATAATGACGAACGATTTGACGTTACTCAGGGTGAGACGCGCTCGAGTGTCGGATCAACCGTTTTTACCGACCAGGCAACCGGGTATGTTTCTGCAAGTTTTGGACCGTTCAGCCTTTATCTTGGCCGAACGACTTTGAGTTGGGGAAGCGGCATGGAGGAACGACTAGCTTTGTCACCTGAGAACGAGCCGATGGATCAAATCCGGATGTCATTGGATTTCGAACGCTTTCGTTTCTCCTACCTCCATGCGAACTTGCAGGGAATTGGACCCCCCCGTTTTCTCGCCGGCCACCGTCTGGATGTTTTGCTGGGCAGCAGTGTTCAACTTGGCGCCTATGAAACGATCGTTTATGGAGGCAGAGGGGCAGAGCTCAGCTACCTCAACCCTTTTCTCGTCTATCACTTCATGGAACATCAATTAGGCGACCGGGACAACAACACCTTCGGTATTGACGCGACCGGCCTTGTGACACCGGGGTTCCGGGTTTTTGGTGAGATATTTGCTGATGACTTTTCT
>CAYNRS010000100.1:0-6536 GCA_964399565.1 uncultured Ignavibacteriaceae bacterium | reverse complement strand
ATGATCCACATGCGGATGAGAGATCAACACGGCATCAAGGGATTGGATACCCTGCCTTTTCAGGAAAGGAACAACAATTGCTTCTCCAGCATCGTAATGAAGGGTTTTTGGTCCGGCGTCGATCAATAGAGTTTTCCCATTCGGGAAACCGACAACCACCGCATCACCTTGGCCGACATCCAGCACTGTAAGCTTAAGAATGGCATGATCATTCGAAAGCACACGCTCGAAGACAAAAACATTTGCAACAATCAACGAGAGAGCGATTGCCCATTTGAGCACTACTTTGTTCCTAAAATTGAAAATCGCCGCCACCGCCGCGAAATAGATGACTGCCGCCGGGTGCGACGCGTTTGAGGTTTCCAGATATGCCATCGGAACTCGTGCCGCAGCCTGTACAAACCCAAGGAGAAACCCCACAAGGGCACTATTCAAGGTGGCGTAGGTTTGAGCTGCGAAGTCGCTCAGAAAAGAGAAGACAATAACAGTAAAGCCGAGAATCGTGTTGAGGCCGCTCACCGGTACAACGACAAGGTTTGCTAATAATGAGACAAGAGAGATTTTCCCAAAGTAGTATGCGCTGAAGGGCAACGTCCCAAGCTGAGCGGCAAGCGACACCGCAAACAATTTTAGAACGAAATCGACTCCCTTTACTTCTTCAAGCCAATCCGGGATGCGGTCGATGGCTCGTTTGAGAATCGGATAGAAATAGACGATGGAAAAAACGGCAGCGAAGGAAAGCTGAAACCCGACATCGAACAAATGACGCGTATCCCACAGCAGGAGAATCAGCCCGGCAACGCACAGCGAGTTATAAATATCGGTCTTCCGTTCGATTGACATCCCAACAAGAATAACGACAGCCATAATTGTTGCTCTCATGACGGAAGGGCTCATCCCGGTCGCCACCATGTACAGCAGCAATCCCAAAATGGTGATGGAAGTCAGCAGACGTCGGGGAAGTCGGAAAAATCCAAAGACAGAATAGAACATGAGAGCAACGACTGCGACGTTCGATCCAGAAACCGCCAGGATATGTATAGTACCTGTGTCAACAAACGACTGTTTCATTTCGAGTGAAATATCTTCTCTATAACCGAGGACCACGCCTTTGATGAAGCTGGCATGCTCCGGTGAATGGAACCGATCGAATACCCCATAGAGGTGTTTCTGCAGCTGTGCAACCGCTTTCGAGAAAGAGAACGTTCCAGTGTTCACTATTCTGAGATTTGCATCTCTTTCAATAGCCAGGACACCATGAATGTCGTTCAATTCTAAAAATCTGCCGTAGTCGAACTCGCCCGGGTTTCGCGGTCGTGGCATTTGCCTGAGGGTGCCGTCAAAGGCAATAAGGGTGCCAAATTCCAGACTGTCCCTGAGGGGAGCCGTGACGGTGTTGTTTGCGAGAACAAGAAACCTTCGCTCAATCTTCAGTAGGCTGTCTTTTCTGTTCATAAAGGATGACTTGAAGAAAAAGCGATGATGCATACCTTGCGGGATGAGGTCACTTTCGACAATTCCGAGGACACCGACTCGTTCTTCAAAACCGTTGGGCTCGATAATCTTGGCCTGAATACGCTCTCGTTGATATTGATGGAGAGAAAATCCCAACGCGATAACGCAGAGCTGAACAGCCACCGCTGTCGTTGCGGCATTCTTCTTCCAGACCACCGAACCGAGGGCCAAGGCATAAACTCCAATTGCAACGTAGAAAGCAATGATGCCGAAGGTTGACATCATCTGAGCCAGCAGAATCCCTGCTGCCAACAGCGCGGCAAGCCGGGCTGCCGGACGACGCGAATACGGGTGCTCACTCATCGCCGGTGAGGATCGAAAGCAAGAGCGGAGAAATGTGTGTGAGATTTTTTGCCCTCGCGAGGAACTTTCGACGCCCCTTACCGACGGCAATGCAGGGAACTTGATTCCGCGTGTGGGATTTCATGGAGAGATCTTCGATGTTTCCGTGATCACTGACCATGACAATAAGGTTTCTTTCGAAATCGAACCCGGTCAAAAGGCCGCCCAGGAGTTCGTCAAATTTCTCGAGTGTTTCAACGGCAAAACTCATGTTTTGGCTGTGGCCCGCATGGTCGGTAAGCCAGTACTCAAACAAAGTGAAATCGCTCTCTTCCCCAATTCGAAGAAGATCACGACCGGCTTCTTCAGCAGTAATGGGCGTCACTTCTCGATGTCCAAGTTCGGCCCATTTCTCTCTTGTGAGCTCTGCAGAAACCGCCTCGTGCCTTTTTAACGAATCGACCGTTCGCAATGGCACGCCCGCCATCATGCATGAAAGAGTTGTGACCGTCAGCCTTCGGGTCCCCGAATTCGTGTAATCGAAGAACCGCTGGGGAAACGCATTCGCAAAGGCCACAGTTTTTCCGCGTTCCTTCAGTCTGCGAAAAATGTTCTTCGCCTCAATCACGGGCCTGAGAAGCGATGGCGGATAAGGGCCGAAGTGTCTCCCAAACATCTTTGCTCCGTTGGCACCTGTGAAGATGGCAGTTTGGCCTGTTCCGCTTTGCGGGAGTCCAGTTACTCCCAGGGTTGCATTGATAGGAATGCAATCGGCGAATCTTCCTGAGAGGGATTTCTTTTTTCGATGAGGGATGCCGCCAAGAAGAGACGAGAGGTTGGGGAGCTTAGCTTGAAAAAAAGGATTTGCGTTTGGGTTTTCTTTCCCAATACCAACTCCGTCGAGAAAAAGCAGAATGGCATGCACGGCAGGTGAACATCACTGGGAGAGAGCAGCGGCACCGACGGGCGGCTTACTTTCGAGCATGACTGTCACAGGTCCATCATTTACTAATTCCACCTCCATCATTTCACGGAAGATTCCTGTTGCAACCTTTCCTTTCCCAAGAATGCGGCCAAGCTCGACGATGAAGCGGTCATAGAGCCCCTCAGCGATTTCAGGCGGCGCCGCCTCGGTGTAACCTGGCCTGTTCCCTTTCCGGGTATCACCGTACAGCGTGAACTGAGAAACAACCATTGCTGACCCGTGCACGTCGATGAGTGAAAGATTCATTTTTCCGTCTTGATCGTCGAAGATTCTTAACGCAGCACAGCGTTCAGCAAGAGAGCTCGCATCCACCGCAGTGTCGCCGTTTTTCACTCCCAGCAAAATGAGCACACCTTTGCCGATAGAACTGTGCACGGCTCCTTTGATCCGCACTGAACAGAGTCGGACTCGCTGGATCAGCGCGCGCATTGAAGTGGGTCAGTTTGAGAATGAAGGATTGCGGGATTTTGAGCGGCAGAGACCGATGACAACGCGGTTGGTTCCCTGAAGGTCTGGAGCTATGGAGATTTCCTCAAGACCATTCTGGTTCATCAACTCCTCAACTTCTTTTGCACAACCATCTCCGACTTCAACAAGCGCCAATCCCCTGTCGACGAGCAGATAGGGCGCAAGCTCGAATATCCGCCGGTAGAATTCAAAGCCGTCCTCGGAGTCGGTTGCGGCGTTTTTGGGCTCGTAGTTCTTCACCTCTGGACGGAGAGTCTCCCACTCATCCGGCGGAACATATGGCGGATTACTTACCAGAACATCGAACCGGCGAAGGAGAAGTTGGTCCATAGGCTCGAAAATATTCATCTCCCTCAGTTCGACGGTGGATTCCAAACCATGCTCTCTGATATTCATCCGTGCAACGTCTAATGCTGTGGGGCTATTGTCAATGCTGGTGACCCTCACGTTCTTGACGTACTTTGCGAGCGCAATGGCGATATTGCCACTCCCGGTGCCGATCTCGAGAATATGGATCTTTCCGCCGGATGCAAAGTTGTTGCACGCAATCATTGTTTGTTCCACGAGCGTTTCAGTCTCGGGCCTCGGAATGAGAACACGCGGGTCAACCTTCATCTGAAGTCCCATGAAACTTGTTGCGCCGAGAATATATTGAACGGGTTCGTGCTTTAACCGACGCTCATAGAGGAGAAAAAATTCTCCGACCTCTTCCTGGGTGAGGGATCGCTGAAAATTGCTGTACAGCTCTATTCGCCGACACCGCAGAGCGTGTGCCAAAAGCAGTTCGACATTCAACCTCGCTTCATCAAACCCGCGTTTCTGCAGATGAGAGATGGCGGACTTCATCAAACCTCTGATCGTCCAGATTCGGTCTTGCTCCTGTGTCATGCGTGGCATTTAGCGGGGTTTTCTGGCGTGTTTTTTCCGAGACTTCCTTCGGTTGGCAAACGATGACCCGTTGTGCGGATTATTCCCCGCCCGACTCTTGCCTTTTCGTCGAGGAGCGGCGAGTAACGGCTTGGACGCCCTCTTTGTCAATCGCGTTGACCTGTTCGGCGTGGCAAGAACCTCACCCTCTTCCTCCACCTCCTCCTCTTCAGAATCGAACCCTCCGGGAAACTTCATCTTGCTGAGTTTAACGCGATCCTCCCCAAAGAATCCCAGGGATTCAAGTTCGTTTTCTTCAACGTCCTGGTCATCACGCGGCAGGTCGACAGTTTCAATAACGCTTTGGTGGGCAGGGAGAAACTCAAACCGGGCATCGGCTTCGAGCATTGCCGTGAAATCAGCGATGGAGGGAACTTCGAATCTCTGTTGTCTCGAGTTTTTGACAACTTCGTGCCACACGACTTTCACCGGGACGACAACTTCTTTGCGGGCTGCGAGAACTCGCTCGGCTTCCGAGAGACAACGTTCGTACATTCAGGAAATCCCGAAGTGGTGGTTGCAGAATCTAAAGGAAGGTAGAATTATTTGGAGGAAAGCGCAAGTTTTGCCGAGCGGGGATCGGGAGTTGCCGTCAGGACTGCCAGACCCGCCACCGTGAAAACAAACCCGGAAACGAAAACGGCATCATAGCCAAACATCTCCACAATCCATCCGCCAATGAGCCCGAATGTGTACCACGGCGCAAGGCAGGCATTCATGAGCCCCACATACATTGGCCGGTCATTCACGGCAGCACAATCGACGGCGAAATTGTACCTCGTCATCATTTCAAGACTGAGGTTAATCCCCACTAGGATAAAAACTGCAAAAAAGTACCTTTCATGCGCGCTCGAAAAAGCCACCAGGGACGCCAGCCCGATAACACCACCGCAGATCAACAACACAAGCCTGTGCCCATAACGATCTGCCAACACGCCGAGAGACACGCCGCTGACAATCTGGGTTATCACAATGGTCAAGGTGAACCAGCCAACATAGGATTCATCGATTGAGAATTTGCTTATCGCCGCGCTCATGAAGAAACCAACGGGCGTTGTTCCAATGGTCAATAACACCGACGACAGAAGAAATCGCCGAAATGTCGAGTCCTTATTGAGAACTGTTCTGATTCTGGAGTACATGGAAGTGAGCGGAACTGCTGGCTCCACTTGAGATTTTTCGGTTTCTCTGAGTCTTTGCTGAAAGAAAATAGCCACAAGTTGAAAGAAGAATACCACAACAAGAACCGCAGAGTAGTTTACGGGAAACCCCCATGTTGCGAGCAAAAAAGTGAGTATAGCGCCATTCAGCAGTCCAAGTGATGCACCAAGGGACGTTCGTAAACCCATGAGCTTCCCCCGGTCGAGGTCTCTGGTCGTCTTTGCCACAAGGTCAAACCATGCCGGCGAGGCGATTCCTGCGATTATCTGGTTCATCGTATAAAAGACGATGAGCATGACCAGCGCCATCACTGGGTAATCCTTGCCAAGAAAAGCGACAACGGCTGCAAGAATCAGGATGAATGCCCTCTGCACATATCCGAGGAGTATGACGATCGGTTTTCGGAAGGATTGCGTTCTGACAAAATGGGGTGACAGCACCTGCGGCAGCAAAAAAGCAAGATACACCATGACGGGGAATGCCCCAACAACAATGTTGTTCCCTCCGAGCTTCAGTATCAGCGCAGGGAAAAATACAGGAGCGTAGATAATCGAATGCGTACTGAGATACAACGCACCTTCGATGAGATGCAGCTGGAAGTTCTTCTTGTATGTTGTTGGATCGATGGACATAAAAAAAGGCCACCCACGGCGACCTTCAAACTTACATGTAATGACAGAACGAGCTTTATTTCTTCTTCATCTTATCCGCAAAGAGGGAGGCAACATTCTCAATGTCGTAACCTACTTTTGGGAGATAGACTCCGCCGAATTTTTCAACCATGGCTTTGAGAGTGTCATACGCGTCTGCACTGCAGAAGAACACTGGTGTGGTCTTGTTCGGTCCTTCTTTCTTTGCAAGTTGAAGAAGGGCTATTCCCGGAAGATGGCCTTTCAGATTTGTGTCCTTGAAATCATTGTCGAGAATAATCAGGTTGAAGAGTTCTCCCTTGATTTTCTGCCACGTGTCGACGCTTGTTGCTGTTTCCACAATGGCAATCTCATCCTCCAGGATGGCGGTGGCGACTTCGAGGGCAAAGCCGTGAGATTTCCTCTGTCCCTCGTCGTCATCCGCAACTAGGACTTTATAAGGCATCGATATGCAGTTCTTTCAGCTGACTTCTACTTTTTTTCAGCAGTGTAAACCTACAAAGAATTGAGTCCAAAAACAACAAACATATTGTGGGATTCTTCCGGAC
>CAYNRS010000099.1:0-6600 GCA_964399565.1 uncultured Ignavibacteriaceae bacterium | reverse complement strand
AACACGCCAAAGCTCAGTTTCGGGTTACCGTCCCGCGGTTGTCCAACACTGCCGACATTCACAATAAACCTGTTGCCCCGTTGAATCCTCTTCACCTTTCCGACATCATCGAATATCACCGGCGCATGTGTGTGGCCAATAAAACAGATTGCCTGCTCAAAACACCTGAAGGATGATTTTGCGTCGTACTCCGTCAGAATATATTCCCATTGCTCCGGCGCACATGGTGTAGCGTGCACAAACAGGGCGTTTTCCTTCTGTTGCGTGTAGGGAAGACCTAGGAGGAAATCCTGATTCTCCTTCTCAAGGTTCTTGTTAGTCCATACGGCGGATAGTCGAGCGTTGGTTGTGAATGTTTCTGCAACCGAGAGGTCGATAGCGGCTGCGTCGTGGTTACCCAACAGGATGAAGCTGCATTGTTTCCGGACAACCTCGATACATTCATTCGGGTTTGCCCCATACCCCACGACATCGCCGAGACACACGACCTCATCGACATCCATCTGCCCGATGAGCTCAAGCGTTTTTGTGAGTGCTTCCAGATTGGCATGAATATCAGAAATGATGGCAAGTCTCAAATGTCACCGACGGTTCGAAGAGCTACGTTTTTTGCTGTTTCTTCTTCGCTGCAGGAAAAAGAACATTGTTGAGGATCAAACGGTAGCCAGGAGAGTTCTTATGGAGCGTGAGGTCTGTTGGAGGATCGCCAACAGCATGTTGGTAGTCCTCGGGGTCATGGCCGGCATACCAGGTAAATGTCCCTCGGCCAAAGTTGCCGTGAATGTATTTGACCTCTTCGGTTCCCTCCCTCTCAGCCAGGGCTGTCACAGTGCGTTTGACAAGCGTCTTGCGAAATGCGGTCGTTTGCCCCATAAAACCTTTGATAATCGCCACGTGGTTCTGTGTGAGCATCGTAGGGACCGGGTCATATTTGGCTGAAAACTCAAACAATGTAAAATAATCTGTGTTTTGATCCCTAAAGGGGGGCGGGTCGCTCGTGGGAATATCGATGTCTGAGTACTCGTAGCGCAAGGGATTCATGTCGAGTTTGAAATTCTCAAACGCGAGCGTTTTGGTATAGTCCAGGTTTTTCTGTGCATTCGGGTCGGGTGCGTCGCCGTCAAACATCGCATCGCAGATGTCGACATTTTCAGCAGCGAGCGCAATATCATAGCTGTCGGTTGCCGAGCACATGGCAAACATGAAGCCGCCGCTGGCGATGAAGTCTTTAATCGCCCGAGCAACCGATTTTTTTTCGTCCGACACTTTCTTGAAGCCGAGTCGTTTTGCCTCACGTTCATAGAGAAGTTGTTGCTCGACGTACCAGGATGCAGTCCGGAAGTTTGCATAGAACTTTCCGTACTGGCCCGTAAAATCCTCGTGGTGGAGGTGAAGCCAGTCAAAATCCGCCAGTTTGCCCGAGAGAACTTCTTCGTCCCAAACCTTTGTGTATTTGATTTCCGCATACTCCAGGGCGAGTGTCACGGCATCATCCCATGGTTTGAAATTCGGCGGAACGTAGACCGCGATGCGCGGCGCTTTTTCCAGCCGGACGACGTCCATGTTGTTATTATCCTGCTGAACATCGGCGAAAACCAGCGATGCCTGCGCCGCAGAAAGCGATTCAAAGAGCACTCCCCGAATCCGGCATTCCCGCGCCACCACGTCGCTGTAGTCACACATGAACGAGCCGCCGCGATAGTTCAAGAGCCAGTCTACCTCCCCGTTGTGCTCTAACACCCAAAACGCGACGCCGTACGACTTCAAATGATCGGTTTGCTTGAGGTCCATTGGAATAAAGAGCTTTGATTGGGCCCATGCGAGAGTCGGATCTGCGCAAACGAGGAGAACAATAACCCTCAGCGGGTTCTTTATCATGCCTATGATAGAATTCCCTGGCTTCATCTCAGATAGCATCGCCGCGCAGAATTCGGATTCGTTTCCTGATTTCCTCAACGTACATCGAGTGGGGGTATTTCGCTAACAGGATTTCGTACGCCTCAAGAGCTTTTGGCTTGTCTTTAAGGATGTTCTGGTAAATCTCGCCTATTCGGACCTGGGCTCTATCGCGCAAAATGCTTGTGGGCATTTCAGCCGCCACCTTTTGAAAAGTCGCGAGCGCTTCCGGCGTTTGACGCAGCATCAGTTGAAGTTCCCCCATTTTCATCATCGTGTCATCAATGAGCAGGGCATTAGGGTTTGATGCCGCGATTTCTTTGAATCTTGAAAGAGCCTCCGAGAATTTTCGTTGCCTTGTAAGTAAGTCTGCTTTGGCGAATTCCTTGATCGCTTTCGCAGATGTCGATTTGTTTTCCTGGATAAAATACTGCAATTGCAGCGCGTCATTCGCCAGATCTGTGTTGACATTCGAGGTGAGCAAGGCAAGCCTCGTCAGAGAAGAGTCAAACACACCGTCAAAATAAAGAAGCTCGGCGAGTTGAAAAATCGCCTTATCACGATGGAACGGGACAGCGAGTCCTGCGAGCGGTTCGTATGTTGCCTTCGCTTCCATGAGGTTTCCTCGAGCCGTGAACACCTCCGCAACTTTTGTTGCGGCCTCAAATTGAAGGCTTTGTGATTTCGCGGCTTTTCTTGCATCATCGAACGACGATAATGCCCCGTCGAGGTCAAAGAACCGGTCAAACTTAATGGATCCGATGCGGAAATGCGCCTGGGCGGCGAGTTCAGAGTTGGGATATTCCGCTATGATTCTCCCGTACAATGCTATTGCTCCTTTGTAACTCGGTTGAGACTCGGAGACTGGCCACTGAGTTCCTTCCTTGAGGTCTTTTTCTATGATTCGGTCCGACGAGACTGAGTCGCTCAATTCCTCAATGGCGCGAGCGTATCCAAGCCGTGCCTGAGGAAGGATCGTGGGAGGGGCTTGTTGTTCGATCACAACCCGAAACGTCTTTGCCGCGACCTTGTATGCCTTCTCCTGAAGAGCTCGTTGCCCAAAGTTGAACAGTTCGTTTCCCTTTGCCATTTTTAAACTGTCGATGACATTGTATTGCTGAAATGCTGATTCGAAATCCTTTCCTTCTATTGCCAGCCATGCGAGAAGAGAACGAAGCGTCAGGTTTGCCGGATTCTGTCGGATTTCAACTTGTACGGCAGCAGTGGCAGCCCGTAGACCATCGTTTCTCATGGTAAACGATGCAATTCTATTTTCAATGTATGGAAGCTGCTCGGGGGACCTCCTCAAGATGCGGATGAATTCTTTCGTTGCCGATTCATACTGCTGGAGGGCCGAATAAATGGACGCCAGCTCCTCTGCAAAGACATCCTGCCCCAAACCGGCGGTTCGCCCCGCGAGGTAGGTCTTGACGGCCTGCTCGTAGAGCCTGTGATCCAGCATTTGTGATGCAACAAGCCTGTAGAGTCCGGCATTCTTTGAGTCGGACTTGACGACTGCCTGCCACATTGAGTCCGCTTTCGGCTCATCACCATTTTCGTAATACAGGCCGGCGAGAACCGAAAGAAGAAGCGGATCACGGGGCAATGCTCTCAGTCTCTGTTGAACAAGGTTGATTGCCTCGTGGTATTTCTTTACTTGCGCATATCCTTTTCGCAGAGCATCGAAGAAAACGTAGTTCGCCGGGTCTCTTCGGTACAGCTCCTCGTAGATACTCACTGCGCGCTCCCAATCGCCAGACTGCTCATAACTTTGTGCAAGTCGTAATCGCGCAGCCACGTCGGCATCCTGAGCGAAAGTGACGGCAACGCTTGTAAAGCAAAAAGTAAAGAGAAGAAGGTTTTGATTTTTTTTCACAAACGTCCGGCTCACGACAAGTTTTGCGAGAATATACCAAAAAAACGAAGCTATTCAAAAAAACCGACCCCCGGAGCCCCTCTATCTCTCGTTTTCTTGACTTGCCTGACGATTTTCGTTACTTTGATTCGTTAGCATAGAGTCCGGTGAATTGCCGGACTCTCTTCGTCTCTACGATGACCTCTTCAGTGCGGAATATAGCGATCCTCGGTTCGACCGGTTCAATTGGCCAAAATAGCCTCGAGGTAATCAAGAACCTTGAGGGGCGTTTCCGTGTCACTTACCTGACGACAAACAAGAACATTGAGCTCCTGCAGAAACAGGTTGCTCAATTCCGACCGCGCGGGGTTGTTGTTCTCGACGAGTGCAATTCCTCTGTCCTGAAAAAGCTCCTGGGAAACACGGTTGAGGTTCTTACCGGCGAGGAAGGCCTGTTGGAAATTGTGAAGCGCGATGATGTAGACATGGTCGTGAGCGCTCTTGTGGGTTTTGCCGGATTGAAGCCCGCCATTGAGGCGATCAAACAGCGAAAAGCTGTTGCACTTGCCAACAAGGAAACGCTTGTCGCAGCCGGGGAAATTATCACGTCGCTCGTGCGCGAATATGGCGTTCAGCTCATCCCTATCGATAGCGAGCACAGCGCAATTCTCCAGTGTCTGGCCGGTGAAGACCGATCGCGAATTGAAAAACTCATCCTGACGGCCTCGGGCGGACCCTTCCTCCATAAACACAAAAGTGAACTCGCGGCCGTTACTGTCGAGGAGGCGCTGAATCACCCAAATTGGAAGATGGGCAACAAGATCACAATAGACTCGGCCACGTTAATGAACAAAGGTCTCGAGGTTATTGAAGCGCATTGGCTGTTTGGTCTTTCTCCTGAGAGAATCGAAGTTGTCGTGCATCCGCAATCGATTATTCATTCGATGGTGGTTTTCGTCGACGGGTCCGTCAAGGCACAGTTGGGACTCCCGGACATGAAGATACCGATCCAATATGCCCTGACCTACCCCGACCGTTCTTCACTCAACGGAGGAAGGGTGAACTTTACCGAACTCGGCTCCATGACTTTTCTGAAGCCAGACCTTGAAAAATTTCGATGCCTCCAGCTAGCCTGCGACGCACTTTCACTTGGCGGTACAGCTCCAGCCGCTATGAATGCGGCGAACGAGGTTGCTGTTGAAGCTTTTCTCAACAGGAAGATTACTTTGAACAAGATACCTGAGTTCATAGACCGGACTATTTCTTCACACAAGACAAAAACTTCTCCCGATTTGAACGACATTCTCGAGGCGGACCGTTCCGCGCGCTCGTTCGTGACCTCCATAATGCAGTAGCTCCAAATGAGAAAGAAAAACGCATGACTGTTTTAACGACGATCTTTTATTTTATCATCACGATAGGCATTCTTGTTTTTATTCACGAACTGGGCCATTTTCTTGCTGCAAAGTTTTTCGGCATGCGCGTTGACCGGTTCAGCATCGGATTTCCTCCGCGTGCCTTTGGAAAGAAGATCGGCGAGACGGATTACTGCGTTTCGTGGATTCCCATTGGCGGTTACGTGAAAATTGCCGGCATGATCGATGAGAGCTTTGATACAGATTTTGTCAATCAGGAGCCCCAGCCCTGGGAATTTCGGGCAAAACCCATCTGGCAGCGAATGATAGTCATTTCTGCCGGCGTTGCCATGAACATCTTGTTGGCAGTGTTCATTTTCTGGGGAATCATCTACAACCAGGGAAAGATCAGTCGGCCTGTCACCGATATTGGTTATGTGGCTCCCGAGAGTCCGGCTGCAAAAGCAGGCCTTAAACCCGGCGACAGGATTCTCTCCATCAACGGACGTGATGTGGTCTATTGGGAAGAAATCGATGGCGTTCTTTATGCCGAGGCCCTTGGAAGCGACCTTACGATTAATGTCCGACGAAAGGGCAATGAAATGCAGGTGTTCCTCCCACGCAGTGAGCTTCCAGACATCTCAGACGAGCGTTTTGGGATTCTGCCTGCTGGATTGTTTGCGGTCGTTGAGAGAGTGGAATCCGGAATGCCGGCTGAACATATTGGGCTGCAACCAGGTGATACGATCAAATCCGTGAATAAGGAAGCTGTAGTTTATGCAGCATTGCAGGAAACAATCAGAAATAACGCAGGAAGAGAGATCCTGCTCGGCTGGAAACGGGGGAGTACCTCGTTCGAAGCCAAGGTCACACCAACGACCGAAGGGCGCATCGGTATTGCTCTCGATGCGGTTTACACTGGTCCAGTTGAACACCTTCGATATTCGTTGCTTGGGGCTTTTCCTGAGGGCGTAAAAGAGGTGTGGGTCGCGAGCGGTTTCTTTGTCAACAATATCTATCAGTTGATCGTAGGGAGGGCCTCCTTCTCAAAATCTGTCGGCGGGCCGATCAAGATAGCTCAAATTGCAACTCGGTCGGCGGAGAGTGGTTGGATTACCTTCCTTGGGTTTATGGCGCTCCTCAGCATGAGTCTTGCTCTTTTGAACGTCCTTCCGTTTCCGGCGCTTGATGGTGGACATCTGCTCTTTTTGACGTACGAGGGGATTTTCCGACGGGAAATCCCGCACAAGGTAAAGATTGCAATTCAACAGGCTGGAGTTTTTTTGTTGCTTGTGTTTATGGCCTTCGTTCTGTACAATGATATTGCCACGTTTTGAGGGCCTTTTCTGTGTGACTATTGTCACCCGGGCGTAGAAGCGGGTTGCGTAAGTTGAAATCAAATTCTTGAAAACTTTGAGGAGGATTCCGATGAATCATCGAGGACTTTCACGCTCATTCACGCTCGGCGTGCTCATTACCTTGAGCGTCTCGTCT
>CAYNRS010000098.1:0-6616 GCA_964399565.1 uncultured Ignavibacteriaceae bacterium | reverse complement strand
ACCATGCGCGTGCGCGATCAAACAACGCTTGAGCAACTTCATAGCGGGGAACGGTTTCAAAAAACCCGAAGGAGCCAACGGTCTCATGATGAAAGGTGTTGTGGGCGTCGTCGACAATTGCCGTAATTCTCCCGAGCGTTTCTCCGTTTTCAACGGCGATGAATGATTGGGCTTTTGCGTGTTCGAAAAACGGATTTTTTGACGGGTCAAGGCGAAACTTCATATCAGAAAAGAGCGGCGCAACCCAGAGTGGATCTTTGGCATACACTTTCCACGCCACCCGATGAAATTCACGAAATCCACTTCTCATTGTGATTTCTTTGATATCCATAATCATGCCTTATCTGTAAAGAGTGCCCTCGTGCTTTTCCAATTCAGCGCAACAAGGCGGTCGAGTTTGGTGTCTTGAGCCTTATAGACGACGTCTATTCCACCTTCGCCCAATTTTTCAAGGATGCGATAATGAGAAATCGTTGTGCCGATCATGGAAGAATGAGGGATTTGTAAATTGGGCTCCGGTGGACAGGTCCGCCTTCGCTGAGGTTTTCGGGAATTCTGTGGCGAAAAAATGTTTGACCGATCATATGGTAAATGCTCGGATTCTCAAGTTACGCATGAATCAATGAGGGGAACTGTAGCTGATTTGCACGACCCCGACTTTGTTGACGCCGCTGCAGGCAAGGTACAGATTCCCTGCCGGTGTTGCTACCATGTGTCGAATGACTCCTCCGCCCGACGGGATTGGCCACGTTCTGAATTTTTCAGTTTTCGGGTCAAAAACCACGAGCGTATTGGGATCCAAACCTGACTCGCTGTACCAAACCCGACCATCGGCGGTGGCGGCGATGCCATACGGTCGAGACCGAGTCCCGCCTGGTGACGGCCATTCGGTGACTCTTCCCGTCTCTGGATCGAGTTTTCCCAAATAGCCCCTTGCATAGTCGCTGTAGTAAATCATATCGTCTGGTGAAACGGTAAGACGCCTTGAGCGAGCTCCTTCAGTTAAAACGTACTCGGTAATCTCCAGGGTTGCAGGATTGATGCGGGCAAGTTTGTTCGAGTTGAATTCGCAAAACCACGGCGTCCCTTTTGAGTTCACCACGATCCCGTACGGCCGACTTTTCGGCGTAGGAACGTCTTTGAGGCTGATGAGGCCAGTCCTGGGATCAAGACTTCCCACGAGGTTGCCCCCCTGCACCGTAAACCACAAGGTTCCTTTCTGGTCAAAGATCGGAGTGTGCGGATCACGCGCGCGGGGGTCGGGCATCGGGAATTCTGTCACGTCACCGGTTGTCGGATCGAGTTTGCCGATGTATGACTTCGAATTGCCAGTGTACCAGATATTTCCCTCGTTGTCCGCCACGAGCCCATGCGGGCCGGAATCCCGCGTTTTGACGTTATACTCCCTCACTTCGCCGGTCTTTGGGTTCACACGACCAATGGTGTTGCCACGTTGGCCGGTGTACCAAAGCGAGCCGTCCGGCCCAACCGCAGGATCGTGCGGGAAGGCGCCCTTTGGAACATCCCACTCCTTGATGATTACCTCAACAGTATCAGCCGAGAAGAAGCTCATCGATGCCGCGGCGAAAATGATTAGGGCTAAAATCTCTTTTTGTTTCATGGGTGTTCTCCGTGTGAATAAGATTGGAACTGTGATCAAAAAACCTTATGTCGTTTCACCGAGTTTTTCGAGAATTTCGTAATGAGAAATTGTTTGACCGATCATGGGCTGCCAGCTCCTTGCTGAAGCGATTGAATGGTCTCGAAAATCGTTGTCAAAACTCCGTCAAGGTCCTCGTAAACATCAGTGTTGGTGATTCTGAGAAATCTTACTCCGTATGATTCGATAAACTCCTGTCGATTATTGTCGTAGGCAATCGCATCATCAGTGTGACTATCGCCGTCGATCCTCAATGGCAAGTTTCAACTTCGGGCAGTAGAAGTCAATGACGTAGGGGCAGATTCCGTACTGCCGCCGGAATCTCTGATCGAGAAGTTGTTTTCGTCGAAGATTAGACCAGAGGATAATCTCTGCTTCGGGCTTGCTTTTCCGCAGCATTCTGCGAAGATTCTTGTGCCTGGTGTTATAGAAGACCTGAGTCATCGTTGTTTATACCGACCCCTTTTGAATTTCCCCTTTCGGAAGGGGGAAAAAAAGGGGGTCAGCTAATTTGGTTCAACGTTGCACTCGAGCCCACGGTCCTGGGCTTATACACAACCCCCATTCCACATTTGGCCAACCTTTCGAGAATCTTATAATGAGAAATAGTCTGGCCGACCATGTTACCACATCACCGTGGGGTCGATGAATGTTACTCCAACCGTCATAAGATTGGCCTTCCCGGGGACGGGATTGATACCGGTGTCCGACAGGTATTCATAAGAAATCCCCAACCGCATGTGGACATTTCCTTGAACAGCAATTCCCAACGTCATCCCGCCGTTAAACAACACCGACCGTATGCCATCAAATCTATTAATTATTCCTTCTTTTTCACCGTAGAAATTTACCATGCTCCAAAACGTCGAGAAGATTCCCCAGTATCTTGAAGAAAGCGTTTTGCGAAAATGAGCGGTCGCGCCCAGGGTTCCGATCATTCGTTTGAGGTTTGGCTCCAGCGGACGAGTGGCCGCAGGGAAGCGGTCGTCCTGACGGATTGTATAAAGGTCGGCGCGGAATGTGAACAGGCCCTCTGCAATTTGGTTTTCAGGACGCCAAGGCAGCAGGTATGCGCCATAAAGGCTGCCGAAGATGAGTGACCGCTCGATGCCGAGGATTCGGTTATCGATGTCATGTTTGCACCGATGAAAGTACCCAAGCTGCCAGTATGTTTCCTCCAGACGCTGAGTGAAGAGGAATCCCTCCTCCCAGAAAATTGCCCGGGGGTTAAACCGGATGTCGTTGTGCGGGTCGGCAATAAATTCGATATCGCTAACAAACGCAAAGCTCGTCTCGTCGCCGACTCGAAGAAGCTCAACATATCCCCCCAGGCGCTGCAGCCACGCGTGTTCATTATCCCGTACGATTCGATAACCGGAAAATTCCCCCCAACCGCCCAGAGCATGCATCCAGCTTGTCTGATCCGCAGGGATGTTTTGCTTTTCAAAGCCTAAAGGGTTCAACGATTGAAAACGGATCGGAAATCGCTGAGCGAAACTGGGAGTCGCAAGAATCCCCACGCTGAGGATGGTCAACACTCTTTTCATGTTCACGCTCCCTTCTTCCCATGTCTGGTCTTACATCGAAAACCCAACAGCTTTGTCCAGGTAAATGTGTCGAGGCAATCATGGTGTAAAACTCTCAACTGCTCTTTCCACCGTCTCGTAGACTCTAAAAACCTTCACTAATTTTGTGATCATGAGGATTCCCTCTACTTTGTCCCTTACCCGCGCAAGACACATGTCGCCACCTCTGTTGCGGATCGACGTCAGGGATGCGATGAGGGTGCCGAGCCCCATGCTGTTGATGTACTTGAGGTCACCAAGGTCGACAACAAATTCTCGTTTGCCTTCGTCGAGAAGTCCATACACAGCCTGTCGCAGGTTTGTTGCATCGGGTTCGCCGAGAAGACTACCGCCCAAGGAAATCGCTGTAACATTGCCGTGAGTTTTTTCCCTGATGGTCACAGGTGCTTTCCTTTTTTCGATTCAAGTCTCTCAACCGACGCGCATCTTCAGTTCATTTGTATGGGCAGCTCGACAAAGAACACACTTCCTTTGCCCAACTCGCTTTCCGCCCAGATTCTGCCCCCATGCTTTTCCACGGCCAGTTTACAATATGTCAAGCCGAGTCCTGTAGAAAATCGTTGCTTTGTTTCCCGGGATTCTACCTGCACAAACTTGTCGAACACCTTCTGAACGTATTCCGGCGGAATGCCAGGTCCCTGGTCTTTAAAGGCGAGGAGCAATTTTTCGGAATCCTTCCACTGGCCGTCGATGTGAATGTGTCTCTTGGATTCCGAAAATTTGATGGAGTTTGACAAAAGGTTAACAAACACCCTTGTGATCTTTTCCTTATCCACGAAGAGTGGGGGACAGGTAAGGTCGACGTTCACCTCAAGTTCGATTTCTTTCTGTTTTGCCAAATTTTCCACCTGACGGATTGCGTCGTTGACGAGTTCTTTGACCTCCGTGCGCTCCTGCACGAGCTTGAGCTGTCCTTCCTCCATTTTGTGAATTTCAAGCAAGTCGTTGACCAGCTCGACGAGTTTTTTTCCGCTTTTGCGAGTGGATTCCAGGATCCCAATTTCCTTCTCGCCAATTTTTCCTCTTAAATTCTTTTCTAGAAATTCAATGCCGAGCAGAAGGCTTGTGAGTGGGCTCCGTAAATCATGCACGACCATATGGCTGAGGTCCTCTCGCATCTTCTGCAACATTTCTAGCTCTCTTTTCTCTCTCTCCAGACGTTCCTTCTCCAACATGTCTGCGAAAGCACGCTCCTGAAGCTGCAAGCGATGGAGTTCGATGGACATCACCTCGAGTAATGCATTAGCGAATTCAATTTCCTGCAAAAGGAAAATCCTCCCGGACATTTTTCGTGAGAGCCCTACGACGCCAATCGTTCGGCCGTCCTTTGATGTCACAGGGAAAAGAAGCTGCAGACTCTTCGAACGATCAAGGCGGTCCACGACTTGGAGGATTCGAGTTTCCTCGACTGCTGAACGCACTGCAAGAGGAAGGCGTGATGTCTCCATCTTGGGGATGAACTCTGCTGCTTCCGCCATGGACAATGCGATGGCACCGCGAGTCCACACTTGGTTCCCAGAATCATGATGAAGCACGAGGACACCCCCTTCGAGCTGAAGATAGTGCTGAAGCGATTGGAGAGTCTGTTCCGCAAGCTCTTGAATGCTCAGAGATTTCGTTAACGTCGGCGTTGCATGGGCAAGGGCTCTCTGAAAATCATACTTGACGCGGTAGAATGTCTTGTCGACATAGTTTTGCAGGATTTGTTTCGAAGGATGAAAGAGGAGAGCCATGATAACGACGGAGAGGCTGGAAAACACTGCGCCGCTTAATGCGGTCCATTGAGCGAGCCAATGCGCGCCAAGACTCACGGTCAAGACATATAAAAGCACAACGCCGCCTGACAGGATCGCGTAAACGACCGTTCTGCTGATGACCACGTCGATGTCCAACAGATTCTCCTTGACAATTGCAGCGCTGATGGAAAGAGGGGCGATGAGAAAGAACACGTTCGCGATTTCTTCCGAGACCAGTGGTGATGTGCCGATGGCCATTGGCAGGGCGCGGAGAAAAACATAAGGAGCGGCGGCCACAGAGATTCCCCAAAAAACCCAACGCATTTGTTTACGTAGTTCGCTTGAAGCGAGGCGCACATACCGAACGAAAAGGACGGTAAGCCCGAGAACGACAAAGAGAAGAACATAGGAATAGAAGACAGACTGAAGATTCTCGATCAGCGCATATGCTTCAAGCGAGTCTCTAAAACACACTTTAAATTGGGAAACGGAAAAAACCACAATGAAGATCGCTGCCGGTAGAAAGAGTGTCTTCTCCATCCAACCCGAAACGACAGATGATTTGCCGAGGAAATTCATAGCGAAAGCGACAAATACTGCGGGAATTAGCGCAAACGATATTATATAGAACAATCTGAGGCCGAAGACAACGGGAGTTGGCGTTTGAGCAAAGTGCTGTTCTGTAGCGATGGCGAGCGTCAACATCAGTGAGACCATCAACCAATGAAATTCCTGAACTCCCGGTTCCGCCGACCTCCGTCGTTCGATGAACAATCCAACGATCAGTACAGAGAATGCTACGATTCCCGTGACGACGGTATATCGGATAGGATACTGTTGGGTAAGCGGGAGTGTTGCTTCAACAGCGCTGGTTTCCAGACGACCCTCAACAACAATTTCCTCTCCAGACGCCTTCCGCACTACGGAGAACGACAAATCAGAGACCTTTTTGATTGTTCTCTTGTCAGCGGCATCGACAATAGTTCCTTGGGGCAGGAGATTCGGAAAGCGACTCGAAGTCACCTCGACACCATTTGCAGTATCGCGATACTCGAAAGGAGCGCGGGGATATCCTGACAGCCGAAAGAGTCCAAAAACTCCAATCGCAAGGAGAACAAGGTCAATCAGGACTATTCCCGCAGGTTTTCGCATGGCTTACGAGTCGGTCATTTTGCCGAATCTTGCCCATAAAACTTCCATTGGGGAGAAAAATCGGCTTTCACATCCTGATTCGTCAATATTGCTCGCACCATCTCCACTGGAATACTGCTGTTGCGCAAAATCGTGTCATGAAATTCTTTGTTGGTCATTTTCCCCGATGCGACGAGTTCTCGCTGCAATGATCGGAACTGCAATCCGCCGAGCAGGTAAGCGCATTGATAGAGGGGGCCATACTGTCCGCTGAACGAACGACGGACTTCAGCGGCGGCGTTGTCGTATTCGTGTCCAACCTTGCTCACGAGCAGGTCGATACACTGTTCGGGCGTCATTTGCTCCAGATGAAAACTCAGCGAGAAGATGATACGCGCGCAGCGATGCATTCTCCAGAAGAGCATGCCGACGCGGTTCTCCGCCGATTCTGGGAAGTTCATATCCCACAGCATCAGCTCCCAGTACAGCGCCCAGCCTTCTCC